>CAIZKE010000178.1 GCA_903933475.1 uncultured Alphaproteobacteria bacterium
GAGAAGCCCGGGAAGCCGTTGGGGCCGTTGGTGTTGACCGTCACCGGGGTCCGGTTCGGATACTCGTCCAGAGCGTTGGTCACGCCCAGGGCCATGCCGAGGCCGGCGTCGCTGTTCCAGCGGGCTTCGACGTCCAGGAGGACGTGTTCGCCGACCGGGTAGTCGAGGGCGGGGTTGTTGCTCGGCGACAGCACGTCACCGTAACGGGTCAGCTTGCCGGAGACACCGAAGGGCCCCTGCGTCCAGTCCGCGTTCAGGACGTACTTGGAGGCGGGGGTACCCTCTTCGAAGGTCAGGCGGTTGGCGCGGTCGAAGAGGGGCGGGGGCACCGGGAGGTTATCCAGGACCGAGGTCTTCGGCACACCCGTCACGCTGGTGTCGTTGTAGTTGGCGGCACCGGTGAGATCGAGCTGGCCAAGGTTGTCCAGGTCCCAGCGGTAGCGGGCGACGATGTCGATGCCGGTGGTCTCGGTGTCCACGCCGTTGATGAAGAAGCGGGCGGCGCCGAGCTGGGCGTTGCCCCCGGGCGGGTTGATCAGGCCGCAGATGGCCTGGGCTGTGGGCGTCCCCGTGGGGTTGCACTGGATGTTCTCGGAGAGGACGATCCGGTTGTTGATGTCGATACGATAGGCGTCGACGGTGGCCTCGAAGGCTCCGGTCCGGAAGACCAGGCCCAGGGAGTAGTTCACCGAATCTTCAGGCTGCAGGGCCTTGCCGCCCAGCGACTTGGCCACGGCGCTGGTCGCGGGGAAGGTCCCGACTTCCACCGGCGTGCTGACCCCATTCACCGACAGGAAGTTCGTTGAGGTCGCGGTGAAGTACTGCTGCTGCAGGGCCGGAGCCCGGAAGCCAGTGGCCGCAGTGCCGCGAACGGCGATCATCTCGTTGAAGTCGTAGCGACCCGAGATCTTGCCGGTCGTCTTCGATCCGAAGTCCGAATAGTTCTCGTAGCGCACGGCGATGTCGACCCCGAAGGCGTCCGTCACCGGCAGGTCAAGGTCGGCATAGACCGACTGGGAGTTCCGGTCCTTGTCCACTTCGTTGCCGGGCTGGAAGCCAGGAAAGCCCTGGGAGCCCGCCGCCTTGCCGGCCACGCCACCAAACACCCACGAGGCGCGGTCGCCCTGGGTGATCTGGTAGTGCTCGCGACGATATTCCACGCCGAGGGCGAGGTTGGCGGGCTTGGCGAGGCCGAAGTCCAGGGGCCGACGGCCGCCGACCTGGGCGACCAGTTGGTCGTACTGCATCTTGCCGGCGTCGAAGTCGGTAGGAGAGCCAACGCCCATGGAGGCGTTGACGGAGTCCCGGACGCCGTAGTGGACCTCATTGGAGCCATAGACCAGGCCAGCATCGATCTCGAAGCCGCCCAGGGTCCCGCGGAGGCCGCCAGCGGCGGTATAGTCGTCAATGTCCGTGGTGATGAGGGGCAGGAAGCCGATCGGCCAGACGGCTGGCACGTTGTTGGCGTTGTTGGCCAGCCTCGGGTTGGCGGCGCTGTCCGTCTTGCGCTTCTGGTAACCGCCGAAGCCATAGAGTGACCAGTCATCGTTGAGCGGCTTGCCGGCGTTGGCGTAGACCGTGATCTGGTCGACCTGGGGATCGCCAAAGCGCGAAGTCACCTTCGAGGGCGTGATCCGCGGATCGAGGTCGCCGCGGCTGGTCGGGTTGCGGAACAGGTACTCGCCGCTGACCGTCAGGAAGCCATCCGAGCCGAGCTTCAGGCCCTGCCAGCCCGAGAGGGCGAAGGTCGGTCCGTCGGTCTTGTCGCGGCCCTGGAGATTGCGGGCGGTGCGGACGCGGGTGTCGTAGAC
>CAIZKE010000179.1 GCA_903933475.1 uncultured Alphaproteobacteria bacterium
GGCAAGGGGGTCTGTGGCACCGCGGCCGAGCGTCGCGAGACGGTGGTGGTGGAGGACGTTCACGCCTTTCCCGGCCACATCGCCTGCGACTCCCGGTCGGCCAGCGAGATCGTCTGCCCGGTCTTCGACGCCGCCGGCGGGCTGATCGCGGTGCTGGACGTCGACGCCGAGGTCCCCGCCGCCTTTGATGCGATCGACGCTGAGGCCCTCAATCGCATCCTTGCCCAGGCCTTCTCGGCCTGAAGCCCAGCCTGAATCCTGGCCTGAACCCAAGTTCGGGCTTCGGAACGGCTTGGCTTCCCCCGCGTCCGGGGCCTATGTTCCCAACCGAATGCACCCCGGGATCGCCCGGGGGCGAGCGTGGGAGCGAAGACATGGGCGAAGCCTATATCGTTGCGGCGGGTCGTACCGCCGGCGGCCGCAAGGGCGGCAAGCTGAAGGACTGGCATCCGACGGACCTCGCGGCCGTCGTGCTGAACGACCTGGTCGACCGGACCTCCATCGACCCGGCGGCGGTCGAAGACGTGATCATGGGCTGCGTGATGCAGGTGGGCGAGCAGTCCACCAACGTCGCGCGCAACGCCGTGCTGGCCTCCAGGCTGCCTGAGAGCGTGCCCGGCACCAGCGTCGACCGCCAGTGCGGCTCCTCGCAGCAGGCCCTGCAGTTCGCCGCCCAGGCGGTCATGTCCGGCACCATGGACGTGGTCATCGCCTCGGGCGTCGAGAGCATGAGCCGCGTGCCCATGGGCCTGTCGGTCTCCCTCCCGGCCCAGAACGGCTTTGGTTTGCCCAAGAGCCCCTGGCAGGAAGAGCGCTATCCCGGCATCCAGTTCTCCCAGTTCGTAGGCGCGGAAATGGTCGCCGAGAAGTACAACCTGACCAAGGACCAGCTGGACGAGTTCAGCTATCGCAGCCACCAGCGAGCGATCGCCGCCAGCCAGTCGGGCGCCTTCAAGGACGAGATCATCGGCGTCGAGATCACGGACGCCGACGGCAACAAGACTATCCACACGGTGGACGAGGGCATCCGCTTTGACGCCAGCCTCGATGGCATCAAGGGTGTCAAGCTCCTGCGCGAGGGCGGCCGGATCACGGCGGCCTCGTCCAGCCAGATCTGCGATGGCGCTTCAGGCGTCATGGTTGTGTCCGAGCGTGCCCTGAAAGAGCACAACCTGACGCCCCTGGCCCGCATCCACCACCTGTCGGTCATCGGCCACGACCCGGTGATCATGCTGGAAGCCCCGCTCCCGGCCACCGAGCGCGCCCTGAAGAAGGCCGGCATGAAGGTCGAGGACATCGACGTCTTCGAAGTCAATGAAGCCTTCGCCTCGGTGCCGGTCGCCTACCTGCAGCGTCTCGGGGTCGACCCCGACAAGCTGAACATCAATGGCGGCGCCATCGCCCTGGGCCACCCCCTCGGCGCCTCGGGCACCAAGCTGATGGCCACCCTGGTCAATGCCCTCAAGGGCAGGGGCGGTCGTTATGGCCTTCAGACCATGTGCGAAGGCGGTGGCCTGGCCAACGTGACCATCATCGAGCGTCTGTAGGACGCCGGTGACCGGACGCAGGATCGTCGTCACCGGGGCCTTCGGGGTCCTGGGCGCCGCGGTGGCGAAGGCTGCTGCGGCGGGCGGCGACCGCATCGCCCTGCTGGACTTCGCGCCTGAGCCCCCGGACGGCCTTGTGGCCGACTGCGGGCCGGGCGCCTTCGTCCTGTCCGGGGTCGACCTGACCGATCCGGCGTCCGCCCACCTGGCCGTGAACGCTGCCGCTGCTGCCCTCGGGGGGATCGACGCCCTGCTCAACATCGCCGGGGGCTTTTCCTGGCAGACCCTGGCGGACGGTGACGCCGAAACCTGGGAGCGGCTCTATCGCCTGAACGTGGCGACGGCGGCCAACGCCTGCCGTTCGGCCCTGCCCCACCTGCGCGGGTCGCAGGCGGGACGGATCGTCAATGTCGGGGCCAACGCCGCCCTGCGCTCCGGCGCCGGCATGGGCGCCTATGCGGCCTCCAAGGCTGGGGTTCACCGACTCACCGAAAGCCTGGCCGAGGAGCTGAAGGGGGACAGGATCACCGTCAATGCGGTCCTGCCCTCCATCCTCGACACCCCCGCCAACCGGGCCGACATGCCCAAGGCCGATCCCGCCCTCTGGGTCTCGCCGGCGGAACTGTCGGCGGTCATCCTGTTCCTCGCCTCGGAGGCCGCCTCGGCGGTCACGGGCGCCCTGGTCCCGGTGACCGGCCGGGTCTGAACCCCGCCGGCTTGATTTTTCTGGCCCTTTGGGGCGCAGCGCGGCAGACTCGCGCGCCCGGAGGTTCCAGTCTTCATGCTTGTGTCAGTCCTTGCAGCGGTTTCGGGGCTCGCCCTCACCGAACCCCAGGCGGCTCCTGCCGCCGGGCCTGCCGCCGCCTCCGCCCCCCCGGCCGCCACCGCGACCGCGGCCCAGCAGGGTGTCATCTCCTACCCCCCGTCCTTCTTTGCCGACGTCGGTCCCTCCACCGCCCTGGAGATGATCCAGCGCCTGCCGGGGTTCAGCTTCGACCGCGGCGCTGCGGTCCGGGGCCTCTCCGGGGCGGGCGGGAACGTCCTGATCGACGGCGAGCCCCCGGTCTCCAAGAATGACAGCCTGGAGGAGATCCTGCGTCGCATCCCGGTCTCGTCGGTGCAGCGCATCGACGTCATCCGCGGCAGCGCCCCCGGTATCGACATGCAGGGCCGAACGGTCATCGCCAACGTGATCCGCAAGTCCTCCGCGGGCGTTAAGGGGGCCTTCGTCTGGACCATGTGGCCAATCGGCGACGGGCGGTTCTTCTATGGCCCGAGGGCCGAGGCGCAGTGGCGCCAGGGCCAGCGCCTGATCGAAGTGTCCTTCGTCGTGGGCAAGGGCCCCAACGATACGGCCGGAGACGGCGACCGGATCCGGGTCGACGCCAATGGAAACACCCTGATCCGGTCGAACATCGACTTCGACGCCCAGGGGTCGCGCCGCTGGTTGGTGGGCGCCTATGAGGCGCCCTTTGCTGGCGGCCGCCTGAGGCTCAACGGCGCCTACATCGGCGGGGACGCTGACAGCGAGTACTACGACGACATCGTGTTTCCCTCGGTCACCCGGGAGTACCAGTACTTCTCAGAAGACCGGGCCCAGAGCGAGATGGGCCTTCGCTGGAACCGGCGCGCGGGACCGAACCAGCTGGACGTGGTCGCCTTTCAGCAGTGGAACAAGACGGACAACTATTCCCGCTTCGACAGCCCCACCCTGTCGCGGCTGTTCCTGAACTCGAAGGATATCTCCGAGACCGTCGGACGCCTGAACCTGCGCCGGACGGTCAGCCCGACCCTCAATATCGAGGCGGGCGTCGAGGGCGCGCTCAACACCCTGGACTCGGCCACCAGCCTCCGGATCAACACTGCGCTCGTCCCCCTTCCCGCCGCCAATGTGCAGGTCGAGGAGACGCGCGGAGAGGCCTTCGGCCTGGCGTCCTGGCGGATATCGCCGAAGCTGGCCCTTGAGCTGGGGGTCCGCCAGGAAGTCTCCACCGTGACCTCGACCGGGGACGTGGAACTGGAGAAGTCGCTGTCCTTCACCAAGCCCCGGCTGACGGCCACCTGGTCGCCCTTCGACGACCTGCAGGTCCGGGGGCGCCTTGAGCGCGAGGTCACCCAGCTGAACTTCGACGACTTCGTTGCCAACAGCAGCGTCACCCAGACCGGGGCGGTGGTCGCCGGAAACCCGGACCTCTCCCCCATGCAGGCCTGGGTGGCCGAGGTGGCGGTGGAGCGGCGGTTCCTGAAGCAGGGGGTAGCGATCCTGACCCTCCGCCGGTGGGCGCTTACGGATGTCATCGACCGGGCGCCGGTCTATCTCGGGAACCTCGTCGCTGACGCCCCCGCCAACATCGGGGATGGATGGCGGAACGAGATCCAGTTCAGCCTGAGCACGCCCCTGGACCGCCTTGGCCTGAAGCAGGCCACCCTCAAGGCCCAGGTGTCCCTGCGCGAGACCGAGGTCACCGATCCCACGACCGGCGACCTGCGCCCCATCTCCTCCCTGCTGACCTTCGGGCTCCCGCCGCCCATCTCCGCGGTGCGCGAGACCGAGTGGGACCTTCATTACACCCAGGACCTGCCCCGGCTGAAGTCGACCTGGGGCTTCGACATCATCGGCCCCTACATCGACCGCTACTACCGGCTCTCGGAGATCGAGACCCAGAAGAGCGAGATCAGCATCCTGGTCTTCGGGGAATGGAAGGCGCGCCCGGACCTCTCCCTGCGGGTGGAGCTGCAGTCCCTGGCCAAGGACACTGCCCGGGTGCGCGACGTCTGGTCCGGCCCGCGCAACACCGCGCCCCTGCAGTACAGGGACTACCGGAACCTGCAGTACGACGGGGCCATCCAGTTCCGGCTGAGGAAGACCTTCGGCTGAAGGCGGGCCCTCAGGGGCGCTTCAGGGCGACCCTCCAGATGGCCTTGCCCGAGTCGTCGGCGACCAGCAGGGCCCCGGTCCGGTCCACGGCGACGCCGACCGGACGGCCGCGCGCCTTGCCATCCTCTGTCAGGAAGCCGTCCAGGAAGACCTGGGGCGTGCCCGAGGGCTTTCCGTCCCGGAAGGGAATGAAGACGACGCGGTAACCGTTGTAGGGTTTGCGGTTCCAGGACCCGTGCTGCCCGACAAAGGCACCGCCGCGATAGGCCTCCGGGAAGGCCGAGGCCTTGTAGAAGGCCAGGCCCAGGGACGCGGTGTGGGCGCCGAGGGCGTAGTCCGGCTTCAGGGCCCTGGCTACCAGGTCCGGCTTCTGCGGCTGGACCCTCTCGTCCACGATGGCTCCGTAATAGCTGTAGGGCCAACCGTAGAAGCCTCCGTCGCGGACGCTGGTCATGTAGTCGGGCACCAGGTCCGGACCCAGCTCATCCCGCTCATTCACCGTGGTCCAAAGGGCTCCCGTGACCGGTTCGAAGTCGAGGCCGTTGGGGTTGCGCAGGCCTGAGGCAAAGATGCGCCCTGTGCGTGCGATCGGGTCTATGGCCCAGATGGCAGCGCGGCCTTCTTCCTCGGCCATGCCGTTCTCGCCGATGTTCGAGTTCGACCCGACGGTGGCGTAGAGGGTCTTTCCATCCGGGCTGGCGAAGACGTTCTTGGTCCAGTGGTGATTGCGACCGGCGGGCAGGTCGAAAATCCGTTCCGGCTGTCCGGTCGCCTTGGTGTCGCCGGTCCGGTAGGGCAGGCGGACGATGCCGTCGTCCTGCGCCACATAGAGGTTCTCGCCGACCAGGGTCATGCCGAAGGGGCGGCGGATGTTCTCGGCGAAGGCGGTCTGGAGTTCGGCCAGGCCGTCGCCGTCGGCGTCCCGGAGCAGGGTGATGCGGTTTGGGCTGGTGCGCTGGATGGCACCGGCTTGACCCATCAGCAGGTTGGCCGCCCGGTCGCGGAAGCTGGGCTTGCCCTTCTTCTCCGAAGAGGATTCGGCCACCAGGACATCGCCATTGGGCAGGACCAGAAGCCAGCGCGGGTGGGCGAGGGCACCGGCGAACCGGGTCACCACAAAGCCCTCCGGCGCACGTGGCGTCTCAGAGCCCGACCAGCCCACAGGCTTCGCGATCGCGATCTGCGGGATAAGGGTGCTCGACGGCGCAGGCAGCTTCGGCTCCGGACCAAACCCGGACAGCGCGTCCGGCGATCCGCCGCCCGAACAGGCCGCGAGAAGGAGGGTCGCGCCGAGGGCGCAGCGCCTGAGGGTACGGGTCATCATGTCGAGGTCTCCTGAGGGGCCTATCATCGCCCGGCGGAGGGGGATCGCCAAGGGCCCGTTGACGCAGATGGGGAAGCGGCACAGCCTCTCGCCGTGTGGGCGGCTCCATGAGGGGGTCGACGCAACAGGGAGGGA
>CAIZKE010000180.1 GCA_903933475.1 uncultured Alphaproteobacteria bacterium
CTGGTTAGGACCATCGCTAGAGCGCCGCCGCCTGCGTTTCTCTTTCCAATTCAACGATGTCAAAGACCGAGACCGGATTTCTCCGGGCCCACTGTTTAGCGCCGGTGGTCGGCGGAGGCGGCTATCTACGGGCCGACCCCTTTCCTGTCAATCTCCAGTTTCGTTCCCTTCCAAGAAAGTTCCGAAACTGCCCTCCAGGGGAAAAGCCACCGGCACCGGACATCAGAAGATGCCGCAAAACCGATTAGCAATCCAAATGAGGGCGCTCTTCCTAGTCCCGCCAACCCTCGGTGGCAAGGAGATTCTCGCCTCGCTCAGGCCCGCGGGGCCCCTGCGAGCGCTGCGAAAGGCCTGATGAGGAGCAGGCCTGAGGCGAATCCGGCGAGGTGGGCCTCCCAGGCGATCTGTGCTTCACCCGGAGTGAGGGCGCCCCCGGTAAGGGCCACAACCAGGTTACTGACGATCCAGGCCCCGCCCATGGAGAGGACGAATGGGGATTTGAAGCCTCCGATTCGCCCCTCGCCGCCGACGATTCGGGCCGCGCCTGCAGCCAATCCGGAAACGCCACCGGACGCCCCGATCAGACCCAGGGGCTGCCCCGCGTGCAGCAGGCCGAATCCCAGGTTCCCCAGGACGCCACAGGCCAGGAAGTAGAGGAATAGAGCCGTGAAGCCCCGGGGCCGGGGCCCGAAGAACCGGGCCAGAGGCGTGGCGAAAGCCAGGGCGAAGGCGGTGTTCATCGCCAGGTGCCCCCACCCGCCATGCAGCCATATGGCGGTGAAGAGGGTGATTGGCTGGGAAAACACGCCGGGGGCTGGGGTATAGGCGAGCGATTCCACGACGCCCGAAGGGGCCAGGAAGGTCTGGAGTAGAAAGGCGGCGACCAGCAGCCCGGCGAGCCACAGGGCCGCCGGCGGTGCGGTAACGGCAGGTTCCCGTACGGGACCGGTTTCGGGCGGGAAGCTCATGGGGTCGCTCATGAAGTCTCCTGGGGAACCCGTGCGTCCCGCCTTGCCGTTGCCCTTATTGTCAGTCCACGATCGTACAACGACAAGACCGGGAGGCTTCATGTCCATTTCAGGCCCAGGCGCTCCACGACGCCGACTTGGCGCCCTTGCCAGTCTTCTTGTCGCCGCGAGCCTGGCCTGGATCGGGCCGGCCGCTGCCCGGGCCCCCGCGACGCCCGCGCCCGCCTGGCCCCAGGCGGTCTCAGACGTGCCCGCAGATCCCAGCTTCATCTTTGGCGTCCTTCCCAATGGCATGCGCTACGCCGTCCGCAGGCAGGCCGTCCCGCCGGGCCAGGCCGCCCTGCGGCTCCACATCTCCGCCGGATCCCTCAACGAGACGGACGGCCAGCAGGGCCTGGCCCACTTCGTCGAGCACATGGCCTTCAACGGATCGACCCACGTGCCCGAAGGCGAGATGGTCAAGATCCTCGAGCGGCTGGGCCTGGCCTTTGGTGCCGATACCAACGCCTCCACTGGCTTCGAGGAGACGATCTACAAGCTGGACCTGCCGAAGACCGACCGGGAGACCCTCGACACCAGCCTGATGCTGTTGCGGGAGACCGCCGGCGAGTTGACCTTCAGCCCCGCCGCCGTGGATCGAGAGCGCGGAGTGGTCCTGTCAGAGGAAAGGTCGGGCGACGGGCCCGGAATGCGGGCGGCCCGGGCGGGCTCCGAGTTCCAGTTCCCGGGCCAGCTGCCGCCCAGGCGTTTCCCGATCGGCGAGGTGGAGGTCCTGAAGAGCGTCGACGCCGCCCGCCTGCGCGCCTTCTACCAGGCCTGGTACCGGCCGGAACTGGCAGTCCTCGTGGCCGTGGGCGACTTTGACCCCCAGCAGGTCGAGGCCCGGATCCGAGAGACCTTCTCCGACTGGAAGGCAGTCGGCCCCGCCGGCGTCGCCCCGCCCCTCGGGAAGCTGGCGCGCCGGAGTCCGGAGACGAAGGTCTTCGTCGACCCCGGACTGCCTAACGGCCTCGTGGTGACCTGGATCGCCGAACCCGAACTGGCAGCCGACACCCTCGCCCGCCGTCGGATCAATCTCGAGCGGGCGCTCGTAGCGGCCATCCTCAACCGCCGGCTGTCAGACCTGGGACGGGGAGAAAAGCCCCCCTTCCTGGGGGCCGGCGCCTCGATCGGTGAACCCTACCGCGCCCAGAAGACCGCGGGGATCTACGCCCTCGCCAGCGGTGGCGACTGGAGGAAGGCCATGACCGCCATCCTCGAGGAACAGCGGCGGCTCGAGAAATTCGGCGTCCGGGAGGACGAAGTCCAAAGGGTGATCACCGACACCCGCTCCGCCCTGACCGCCGCCCGCGCTGGCTCGGGCACCCGGACCCCTTCGGCCCTGGCCGACCCCGTGGTGGGATCGATCTCCATCCGCGACGTGGTGACGAGTCCCGAACAGGACTTCGAGGTGTTCGAGCGCGAAGCGAAGACCCTAAGCGCTGCAGGCCTCAGCCGGACTGCCGCGACGCTCTTCAGCGGATCCGGGCCCATCGTCTTCATGACGAGCCCCAAGCCCATCGAGGGCGGCGAGGCGGCAGTCACCGCAGCCGCTCAGGACGCGCTCAAGGCCAGGGTCACCGCCTCGGAGACCCAGACCTTGGAGGCCTGGCCCTACCCGACCTTCGGCACCCCATCCGGCTTGGCCGAGCGCCGCGATGTCGCGGACATCGACGCCGTCTTCCTGCGCTTCAACAACGGCGTGCGACTGACCGTGAAGCCCACCAAGTTCAAGACCGACCAGATCCTCGTCCGGGTCAACTTCGGCGACGGCCGCCTGGGACTGGATCCTGCAAGACCGAGCCCGGAGTGGGCCACAGGCGCGATGATGGAGGGCGGTCTCGGCAAACTCCCGGTCAAGGACATGGAGCGGACCCTGTCCGGCCGCATCTACTCCGCAGGGCTGGGGATGTCGGACGACACCTATATGCTCTCTGGCGGGACCCGGGGCGAAGACCTTGAGCTCCAGCTACAGGTCCTGGCCGCCTTCCTGTCGGATCCAGGCTGGAGACCCGAGGCTTTCGGCCGCTATTCGGCCCTGTCGGCGACGGTCCACGACCAGCTGGCTTCGACAGGCGCCGGTGTCCTCGGACGCGACCTGGGCGCCCTGCTCCGCAGCGGCGACCGGCGCTGGGCCTTCCCTGCACGGGAAGAGTTGGCAGCGACCCGGCTTGACGACCTGAAGGCCGCCATTTCGTCCTCGCTCGCTTCCGGCCCGATCGAGGTGGTGATCGTCGGCGATATCACGGTGGAAAAGGCGGTGGATGCGGTCGACCGCACCTTTGGCGCCCTCCCTGCACGGCCGGGTCCCAAGTCACCGCCTGCGGACCGCGTGAAGGTCCAGCTGCCCCAAGGCGGCGGGCCGCCGGTCGTCCGGACCCACAAGGGCCGCGCCGACCAGGCGGTCCTCTTTACTGCATGGCCGACCACGGACTTCTTCGCGGATCCCCGGGGTGCCCGGGCGAACCGGCTCCTCGCCGCGATCCTGAACCTGAGGCTGACAGACGAGCTGCGTGAGAAGCAAGGCTCCACCTATTCCCCCAGCGCAGACTCTACCGAGAGCCTGATGCTGCCCGGATGGGGTTATGTCTCTACCGTCGTCGAAATTCCGCCCGACAAGATCGAGGCCGTGACCCGGGATATCGAGCGGATCGCTGCCGAACTCACGGCAGCGCCGCCGACGGCGGACGAGATGACCCGGGCGCGCAAGCCCGTCCTGGAGGGACTCCAACAGTCCCGGGAGACCAATGGGTACTGGCTGTCGATCCTGTCTGGCATGCAGGCCGATCCCCGCCAGCTGGATGCCTATCGCAGCGCGATCCCCACCCTTGAACGGCTCACCCCCGCGGACATCCAGGCAGCCGCGCGCAAGTGGCTGCGGCCGGACCGGATCTGGCGGATGGAAGTGAGGCCGGAGACGGCCGCCGCCGCGAAAGCGCCCTGATCAGGCCGCCACGGCAGCGTCGTCCGGGGCTGGCGCCTCGCGACCCCGGATCATGTCTGCAGCCTTCTCTGCGATCATGATGGTGGGGGCATTGGTGTTGCCGCCCACCAGGGTTGGCATGACCGAGGCGTCGATGACCCTGAGCCCTTTGAGGCCATGAACCCTGAGTTGGGCGTCTACCACCGCCATGGGATCCCCGTCTGCGCCCATGCGGCAGGTGCCCACGGGGTGATAGATGGTCTCAGCGACGGACCGGATCCAGGCGTCGACGGCTTCGTCAGACTGGATGTCCACGCCGGGGAAAAGCTCTTCTGAGCGATAGGGGTCCAGAGCTGGCTGGCTGGCCACTTCCCGCATCATCCGCACGCCCTCGCGCAGGGCCCGACGGTCCTCCTCCGCAGACAGGTAGTTGGCGAAGATGGCGGGATCGTCGAAGGGATCGGCCGAACGCAGGCCGACCCGACCCCGGCTCTCTGGGCGGAGCTGGCAGACGTGGAAGGTGAATCCATCACGCTCGACGACGGTCTTGCCGTGGTTCTGCATGACGGCAAGCACGCAGTGGACCTGCAGGTCCGGCCGGTCGAGGTCGGGACGTGACTTCAGGAAGGCGCCGGATTCCAGGAACTGGCGACGACCCAACCCCTTCTTGAAGAGGAGATAGTTGATCCCCACCAGCAGGGTCTTCAGTCCCTTGCGCTGGGAATAGATGGTGATGGGCTGGGGACAGGCCCAGGACAGGGTCACGTCCAGGTGGTCCTGGAGGTTCTCACCTACCCCCGGCAGGGCATGGACCAGGGGGACGCCGGCCGCCGCGAGGGCCTCGGGCGACCCGATGCCGGACAGCTGCAGGATCTGGGGGGACTGGACCGCGCCGGCGCAGAGCAGGACTTCCCGGCGGGCCCGCACCTCGGTCCGGACCCGGGTCTTCTCGTCGGCATACTCCACGCCGACAGCCACCCCGTCCTCGATGAGGATCCGGGTCGTCCGGGCACCCGTCACGCAGGTCAGGTTCGGGCGGGAAAGGACCGGGTGCAGGTAGCCCCGGGAGGCGCTCCATCGCTCGCCGTCGTGGACGGTCATCTGGTAGGGCCCCCAGCCTTCCTGCTGGAAGCCGTTGAAGTCGCCGGTCAGGGGATGGCCGGCCTGTCCGCCGGCCTCGATGGCCGCCGCATAGATCGGGTTGGGGTCGGAGGCCCGGGACACCTTCAGGGGCCCCTCCCCGCCGTGCCAGTCGTCAGCGCCGCCCTCGAAGGCCTCAGACCGCTTGAAATAGGGAAGAATGTCCCTGTAGGCCCAGCCTTCCAGGCCCATCTGCCGCCACTGGTCATAGTCCCGGGCATGGCCGCGGATGTAGATCATGCCGTTGATCGAGGAGGAGCCACCCCAGCCCTTGCCCCGGGGCCACCAGAGGGGGCGGTCATCGAGGTTCGGCTCGGGTTCGGTCCAGAACCCCCAGTTGTAGTCGCCCTTGTCGCCGATCAGGCCGCCGACGCCGGCGGGCATGCGGACCATCAGGGAATTGTCCTTCCCGCCGGCCTCGAGCAGGAGCACCCGCACCGAGGGATCCTCGGTCAGGCGCGCAGCCAGGACGCAGCCGGCGGAACCGGCTCCGATGATGATGTAGTCGTAGGCGTCCATGGGCGGCCCCTGCAGCTAAACAGTGTTCAGTTGCGCCCTTCTGACCGCCCGGGCGGGCCTTCGCAAGGGGGGGCGTCAGCGCCCCTTCCAGTTTGGCGCCCGCTTCTGCGAGAAGGCCATCGGCCCTTCCACGAAATCCTCGGACGAGAACAGGGCCGCCACCGCTGGATAGCGGTTCTGGCCCTTGATGGCGGCCTCGAGGCTGGCCTCGTCGAGGCCCCGGAAGACCGCCTCCTTTGAAGCTCGGACCGACATGGGCGACAGCTCGGCGATCTGGGCCGCCCAGCGCCGGGCCGCATTCATCAGTTCGCCGGGCGCAACCACCTCGTTCACGAAGCCCAGTTCTGCGCCCTCGGCGGCCGAGACCCGGCGGCCAGTGAGGATCATGCCCATGGCGCGCTTGACGCCGATGGCCCGCGGCAGCCGGTGAAGGCCGCCAGCCAGGGCGGCGAGGCCGACCCTCGGCTCCGGGAGGGCGAAGACCGCCGCCTCGGAGGCAACGATGATGTCGCAGGCCAGAGCGATCTCGAAGCCGCCGCCCATCGCCACGCCGTTGACGGCGGCGATCAGGGGCTTGGTGAGGTCGAAGCGTGAGGTCAAGCCGGCAAAACCCGAAGGCGGGCTGCGCATTTCCCCGCCCGTCGCCTGGTGCTTCAGGTCGTTTCCAGCCGAGAAGGCGCGGTCTCCGGCGCCCGTGATGATGCCGACCCACTGGTCCGGGTCCGCTGCAAAGGCATCCAGCACCTCATGCATCTCGAAATGCGCCGGCGAGTGCAGGGCGTTCATGACGTCCGGGCGGTTCAGCGTGATGACGGTGACGTGCTCCTCACGCTCCACGCGAATGTACTCGTAGGCCATGATGTCTCTCCCTTGCATGTTCCGGCTTGTGTGTTGCGACAAGAAAGGAGGCTACATCCGCAGTCGGTCAACCCTTGAGTCGCAGGGTGGCGCGGTAGCGCTTCCAGTTCTCGACATAATGTTGTGCGCCGAGGGCCACTGAGCGGGCCTGGGCCTCCGAGAGTTCCTTCACGACCTTGCCGGGCGCCCCCATGACCAGGGAGTTGTCGGGAATCTCCTTGCCCTCGGTGATCAGGCTGTTGGCGCCGATCAGGCAGTTCCGGCCGATCCGGGCTCCGTTGAGGATGATGGAGCCTATGCCCACGAGCGAATTGTCACCAATGGTGCAGCCATGAAGCATGACCATGTGGCCCACAGTGACGTTGGCACCGAGGGTCAGGGGCGAGCCAGTGTCGGTATGCAGGACCGAGCCGTCCTGGACATTCGAGTTCTCGCCGATCTCGATCGGGTCGTTGTCCCCCCGCAGGGTGGCACCCCACCAGATGGAGGCGTTCCGACGCAGGATCACCCGCCCCATGACCGCCGCCGTCGGCGCGATCCAGTACTCATCTTCCGAGGGCAGTTCCGGCGTCGCATCGCCCAGTGAATAGACAGGCATGGTGTCTCCCGTGACCCTTCGGTGAAAGCGTCATTCACGCTTCTTCAATGTGACCGATAACATCCTAGACAGGCGAATCGGGGCTGCGAAGCCCCGGAAGACGCCTTCATCCCGGATGCGGGAGACTTGATGACCATGCAGCGTTCAGGGCGGCCACGGCCGCCGACCGGAGACGGGGACGGCGGCCCACCAGGGTGCCAGCCGACGCGGCGTCCGTGTCTTTCCAGCGATTTCCCCAGGGGCGGTCCGATCCGGATACGCCCCTTTTTCACGCCCAGTCGGAGGCCCTCATGACCAAGCGAGTCCTTAAGCGACAGCTGCGCGAAGGCGCGCTGGACCTGTCGGAATTTGACGGCAATCCCCGGATCCGCCGCCTGCCGGTGGAAAGGTCCTGGTCGCCCGTCGCCCGGCAGGCGGACGAGGAGCGCGACCAGGGCTACGTAAAGACTGTCAGGCCATTGTCAGAGGGCCAGCGCGCCATGATGGAGGCCATTGATGCCTACAACCTGGTCCTCGCCCTGGGGCCAGCCGGAACGGGCAAGACCTATCTGGCCATCTCCAAGGCGGTCGAAGCCCTTGAGGCGGGCAAGGTGGGCCGGATCGTCCTGTCGCGTCCTGCCGTGGAGGCCGGGGAGTCCCTCGGCTTCCTGCCCGGCGATATGGAGGACAAGCTCGCCCCCTACCTGAGGCCCCTCTACGACGCCCTGTCGGACCGGCTCTCCATGAAGCGGGTGCGCGCCATGATGGCCGAGGGCGTGATCGAGATCGCGCCGGTAGGCTTCATGCGCGGCCGGACCCTGAACAACGCCTTCGTGGTGATCGACGAGGCCCAGAACTGTACCTACGTCCAGCTCAAGATGCTGCTGACACGCCTGGGGTGGCATTCCACCATGGTGGTGACGGGCGACCCGGCGCAGTCCGACTTGCTGCCCGAACTCTCGGGCCTGGCACCGGTGGCCGAGCGACTACAGGCTGTGGGGAACATCTCGGTCGTCCGCCTGGCAGACCGCGACATCGTCCGCCACCCGCTGGTTGCCGAAATGCTGGGGGTCCTCTGACCCCCGGCCTGGCGTGGGTCAGGGCAGGTCTTCGGCGAGGATCGCCATTTCAAACATATAGGACCCGGCCTCGTCCTCGTCCTCAAAGACGACACCGATGAACTCCTCGCCGACATAGACCTCGGCGGAGTCCTTCTGGCGCGGACGGGGGACGACATTGATCCGGGCGTTGGCGAAGGTCCCCCGGAGGTGGCCTTCGATCTTGCGAAGGGTGCGGTCTTCCATGGAGCCTCTCCGTGGGTTCACTCAACTGGCTGCCTGGTCCGTCGGACAGCGTCCGATCCGCCGGATCAGATGACGTAGTCGTAGACCATATCCGCGAGGGTGTGGTCCATGCTTCGCGCGGGTTCTTCCCCGGTCGGGCAATTGACGAGCCGGGCCGGGACGCCGGCGGCCGTGCAATGCGCCGGCACCGGCTTCAGGACCACCGAACCGGAAGCGACCTTGGCGTAGTCGCCGATCTGGATGTTGCCCAGCACCTTGGCGCCAGCGCCCAAAAGGACGCCTCGTCCGATCTTCGGGTGCCTGTCCCCACGTTCGGCGCCGGTGCCGCCGAGGGTCACGCCCTGCAGCAGGGAGACATCGTCTCCGATCACCGCTGTCTCGCCAATGACGATGCCGGTGCCGTGGTCAATGAAGACTCCGGAACCGATACGGGTGGCTGGGTGGATGTCGACCTGGAAAATCTCGCTCATCCGGCTCTGCAGGTAGAAGGCCATGGTCTCGCGGCCCTGCCCCCACAGCCAATTGGCGATACGTTGGGTCTGCAGGGCTTGGAATCCCTTGAAAAAGAGGAAGGGCTGGACGTAGCCCTTGCAGGCGGGATCCCGCTCAAAGACCGCCTTGAGGTCGGCCTCCGCGATCTCCACCAGGTTCGGGGAGGCGCGGTAGGCCTCGATCGCCAGTTCGCGAAGGCTCATCGCCCTCAACTCCTGGTCACCCAGCTTGTGGGCCAGCTGGTAGGACAGGGCATCGCCAAGGTTGTCGTGGCTGAGGATGACGGCGTTGACCAGCGAAGCCAGGGCGGGTTCGGTCCTCGCGGTATGTTCCGCCTCGTTCCGCAGGGCGGCCCAGACGGGCGGCGCGGCGCGCGGATCGATTACTTCGAGTGTCTTGGCCATCCGGTTACTCCCCCGCCGACGTTCTCAATCTAACACAGGGCGGCGTCTGCGCGAATCCCCTGCTTGCGCCCCTGCGCTCGCCGTCTATGTGAAGCCCGAGGTTTACAGAGGCATGACATGAACGCCGACCCGCGACGCCCGCTTCCGACCGCCCCTGCCTTTGGCGAACCGGTGATCCAGGCACCGGCACCGGAGGTCCTAGACTTCCTGGCGCGCCGGCGTTCGGCCTCGGCCCTGACCCTCGGAGGAACCGGGCCCGGGCCGGAGGAGATCGCCAGCCTGATCCGCCTCGCCGCCCGGGTCCCGGACCACGGGAAGCTCGCACCCTGGCGGTTCCTCGTACTCGCCGGCGACGACAAGGCCGCCTTCGCGGATTGGCTGGAGGCCCTTGCGAAGTCCCGCGGAGACGAACGCGCAATCGGCAAGCTGGGCAAGCTGCGCACCCCGCCCCTCTGCATCGCCGTGGTGTCCAGCCCCCGCCCGGCAGAAATCCCCCACTGGGAGCAGGTCCTGTCGGCCGGTGCGGTCTGCACCACCCTGCTCTATGCCGCCACGGCCATGGGCTACGGTGCCAACTGGATCACCGACTGGTACGCCTATGATGCTGAGGCCTGCGCCCGCCTGGGCCTGTCCGGCGAGGAGAAGGTGTCGGGCTTCATCCTGATCGGCGAGCCGGGCGACCCGCCCCGGGAGCGGGAACGACCGGAGGTTGAGGGATTGGTCCGCCGCTGGACCCCCTGAAACCCGGGTTCAACCTCGACCGCGGTAGGGCGCGACGCCCTGGTCCGGTAGCCAGAGGCCCTCCGGCGGGGTTCCGGTTTGCCAGAAGACGTCGATGGGAATGCCCCCGCGCGGATACCAGTAGCCGCCGATCCGTAGCCAGACAGGCTGGGCAACCTCGACCAGGCGACGGCCGATCATCAGGGTGCAGTCCTCATGGAAAGCTCCGTGATTCCGAAAAGATGCGAGGAAAAGCTTGAACGATTTGGACTCGATGAGCCAGTCGCCGGGAGCGTAGTCGACCATCAAGGTTGCAAAGTCCGGCTGGCCAGTCACCGGGCAAAGGGAGGTGAACTCGGGCGCTGTGAACCGGGCGAGATAGGTCTGCCCCTTCTGGGGGTTGGGAACGCGCTCGAGGACGGCGGCCTCGGGGCTGTCAAAGCCGGGCGTCACCTGCCCGAGCTGGGTTACCTGAATTTCGCTCATGCAGACCGATTACCCTCCGGGGGGCCACGGGGCAAGGAACCGGCCGCGGCGGCGGACTCAGATGGTGTAGTCCAGCTCACCTTCCATCCAGGCCGTGACGTGCTCGGCCGCGGCCTCCGGCGAAAGCGCTGTCGTGTCGATGCGGATTTCAGGAGTCTCGGGCGCTTCGTAGGGACTGTCGATCCCCGTGAAGTTCTTCAGTTCGCCGGCCCGCGCCTTGGCGTAGAGCCCCTTCACGTCGCGGGCCTCGGCGACCGCCAGGGGGGTGTCGACGAAGACCTCGACGAAGTCACCCTCGGGCATGAGGCTACGCGCCAGCGCCCGTTCGGCCCGGAAGGGCGAGATGAAGGACACGAGGACAATCAGGCCCGCATCCGCCATGAGCTTGGCCACCTCGGCGACGCGCCGGATATTCTCCACACGATCCTCGTCGGTGAAGCCGAGGTCGCGGTTGAGGCCGTGCCGCACATTGTCGCCATCCAGGAGGTAGGTGTGCCGCCCCATAGCGTGAAGTTTCTTCTCCACCATATTGGCGATAGTGGATTTTCCCGACCCAGATAGCCCTGTGAACCAGATCACCCGGCCCCGGTGTCCCTTCAGGGTGGCCCGGGCGGCACGATCAACGTCCAGGGCCTGCCAGTGGACGTTCTGGCTTCTCCGGAGCGCGAAGTGGATCATCCCGGCACCGACTGTCCGGTTGCTCATCCGGTCGATCAGGATGAAGCCGCCGAGGTCCCGGCTCTCGGCGTAGGGCTCGAAGGCGACAGGCATTTCCGTCGAGATGTTGCAGACACCAATCTCGTTCAGATCCAGTCGCTTGGCGGCTAGATGTTCAAGTGTATTCACATTGACCCGGTGCTTGGGCTCGGTGATCGAGGCCGCGACAGTCCGGGTTCCCAGCTTGAGCAGGTAAGGCCGCCCCGGCAGCATCGGGGCCTCGTCCATCCACACCACTGTCGCCTCGAACTGGTCTGCGACGCTGACCGGGGCGTCGGACGCCGCCAGGACGTCGCCCCGGCTGATGTCGATCTCGCCCTCAAGGGTCAGGGTCACGGACTGGCCCGCAAGGGCCTCAGGCACGTCCTCGGTCCCGACAAAGACCTGTCGCACCCGGCTCTCCCGGCCGGAGGGCGAGACCCTCAGCGGGTCTCCAGGGCGCACAGATCCGGCGGCGACCAGGCCCGAAAACCCGCGGAAATCGAGGTTGGGCCGGTTGACCCACTGGACCGGCATGCGGAAGGGCCGGGCGACCGCGTCATCGCCCACCGGTGCCGCCTCGAGCCAGGACAGGAGGGTGGGTCCCTCATGCCAGTCGGGGGCGCTCCCCCGTTCGGCGACATTGTCCCCCCGGAGGGCGGACATCGGGATGGCGGTGAAGGCTGGCAGGCCGATCTTCCCGGCAAAGGAAGTGAACTCGGCGGTGATGTCGTCGAAGACGGCCTGGGACCAGTCCACCAGGTCCATCTTGTTCACCGCCAGCATCACATGCCGGATGCCCAGGAGGTGGACCAGGTAGGCATGCCTGCGGGTCTGAGTCAGCACCCCGCGCCGGGCGTCAATCAGGATGACCGCCGCATCCGCGGTCGAGGCGCCGGTCACCATGTTCCGCGTGTACTGCTCGTGACCGGGCGTATCGGCGACGATGAACTTGCGGCGGTCTGTCGAGAAGAAGCGGTAAGCGACGTCGATGGTGATGCCCTGCTCGCGTTCCGCCGCAAGGCCGTCGACCAGGAGGGCGAAGTCGATCTCGCCACCCTGCGTACCCACCCGGCGCGAGTCGGACTCGAGGGCCGCAAGCTGGTCCTCGAAGATCATCTTGGAATCGTAGAGCAGCCGTCCGATCAGGGTGGATTTGCCGTCGTCCACCGAGCCGCAGGTCAGGAACCTCAGAAGGCTCTTGGTCTCATGGGCCTTCAGGTAGGCCTCGATGTCAGTCGCGATGAGGTCGGACTGGTGGGCCATCAGAAGTAGCCCTCCTGCTTCTTCTTCTCCATCGAGGCCGCCTGGTCATGGTCGATCATCCGGCCCTGGCGCTCGCTGGTGGTGGTCAGCAGCATCTCCTGGATGATGTCCGGCAAGGTCGCGGCCGTACTCTCCACAGCGCCCGTCAGGGGATAGCAGCCCAGGGTACGGAACCGGACCGACTTCATCATCGGCGTCTCCCCCGGGCGCAGGGGCATGCGATCGTCGTCCACCATGATCAATGTCCCGTCCCGGTCGACCACCGGCCGGACGTCGGAGAAATAGAGGGGAACGATGGGGATATTCTCCAGGTGGATGTATTGCCAGACGTCCAGTTCGGTCCAGTTGGAGATCGGGAAGACCCGGATCGATTCCCCGGGGTTCTTGCGGGTGTTGTAGATCCGCCAGAGCTCAGGCCTCTGGTTCTTGGGGTCCCAGCGGTGCTGTGCGGATCGGAAGGAGAAAATCCGCTCCTTGGCCCGGCTCTTCTCCTCGTCGCGGCGGGCGCCCCCGAAGGCGGCGTCGAAGCCATGCAGGTCCAGGGCCTGCTTCAGCCCCTCCGTCTTCCAGATGTCGGTGTGTAGGGCCGATCCATGGTCAAAGGGATTGATCCCCTTCTCCAGCGCATCTGGGTTGCGGTGCACGATAAGGTCGAAGCCGAGCTCCCGCGCCATCCGCTCGCGCATCTCGTACATGGCCCGGAACTTCCAGGTGGTGTCGACATGCAGGAGGGGAAAGGGGGGGCGGGAGGGCCAGAAGGCCTTCACCGCAAGGTGGAGCATGACCGCCGAGTCCTTGCCGACCGAATAGAGCATGACGGGCTTGTCGGCCTCCGCGGCCACCTCCCGCAGGATGTGGATGGCCTCGGCCTCCAGCCTCTGCAGGTGGGTCAGGGACGCTTGATGTCCTGTCGCCGTCATGGCTCGCCTTTCCTTCCGCCGCTCAGGCGCAGCGCGGGACCATATAGGGCATGGCCCCGCCGGAAACCTTCACAACCCGGCTCCCCGGAGTCCAATTCTTCTGGTGCCTGCACAAGAATTCCTTTGGTCAGGCAGGCCCTTCCGCAGTCGGGGCGTTGGGCTTATGCCTTTCGCAAAGGCGGAGGAGACATGCCCATGAGCGTCCAGGATTTCGAGAATTTCGTTGTCGTCGTCACCGGCGCATCCACCGGGCTGGGCCGGGCGATCGCGATTGAGACCGCACGCCGCGGCGCAACAGACGTGATCGTCAACTTCGCCCGCAGCGCCGAGGAGGCCGAGACCACCGCCGCCCTGGTGAGGGCCGAGGGCGCGCGGGCGCACCTCGTCCAGGGCGATGTCTCCCGCGACGAGGATTGCCGGGCCATCGCCGCGGCCGCCGCGTCGCTGGGACGGATCGACGCCCTGTTCAACAATGCCGGGGTCACCAAGTTCGCCCAGAACCATGCCGACCTGGAGGCGGTCTCGGCCGAGGACTTCCTGAACCTCTATTCGGTCAACGTGGTCGGCGCCTTCCAGATGGTCCGCGCGGCCCGAAGCCTGCTGGAGGCTGCGCCCCAGCCCGGTGCCGTGGTCAACACCTCGTCCATCGCCGGCGTGGTCGGGATCGGCTCCTCCGTGCCCTACGCCGCCTCGAAGGGGGCCATGAACACCCTTACCCTCTCGCTTGCCCGGGCCCTGGCCCCCCGGATCCGGGTGAACGCCGTCTGCCCGGGCTTCATCGATACCCCTTGGTTCGGCAAGGGCATGTCCGAGGAGCGCGTCGCAAGACTCCGTGAGGGCTCTGCAGCGGCGACCCCGCTCAAGGTGGCCTCTTCGGCCGACGACATCGCCGCCACTGCCGCCTTCCTCGCCTCGCGGCAGTCCCGGCACGTGACGGGAGAGACCCTTCTCGTCGACGCGGGATCGCACCTCGGGTTCGCAACCCTGTCGATGCGCTGAGCCCGATTCACGCCCCGTTAATCTCACTCGGGCCTTTCTCTCTCAACGACGCCTGAAGGTGACGCCCAAAAAATAGGCGCCCGTCGATGGCGGTGCCCGGAAACCGACCAGTCGTGTCGGGACTGGGCCGGACGTCCCCGACCGCAGTGGCGGTTCGGGGCCGGAAGGGGGGAGTGTTCGACCCACAGGGTCAGGCCTGAATCTCAAGGGGATTGCAAAATAATGAAGTCGTTCAAGCTCGCGGCCATCGCCGCAACCGCTACCCTCGCCCTCGGAGCCGCCGCCCAGGCGAAGGCAGAAGATGGGCCGTCGGTCTCTTTCAACGTCGGCGCCGCCTCTGACTACGTGTTCAGAGGCTACAGCCAGACGGACAGCAAGCCGCAAGTCTACGGTGGCGCTGACCTCGGCATCGGGATCTTCTACGCCGGTGCCTGGGTGTCGAACGTCGACTTCGGCGACAGCACCAGCATGGAATATGACCTCTACGCCGGCTTCAAGCCGACCCTCGGTCCGGTCTCCCTGGACGTGGGCTTGCTTCGATATGGATACACCAACCAGGAAGACGGTGCGGACCTCGACTTCTGGGAAGGCAAGCTCGCCGGTTCCGTGGCTGCGGGCAAGGGCACTGTCGGCGGCGCGGTCTACTACACCCCCGAGAACTTCGGGCAGACCGGCCAAGCCACCTATGTCGAGTTGAACGGCTCCATGCCGATCGCCGAAAAGCTCTCGGTGTCTGGCGCCGTCGGTCATCAGGCCCTGGAAGGCGACGGCGACTACGAGACCTGGAACCTGGGCCTCGGGTACGCGATCAATGACGTCTTCGGCCTGGACCTCCGCTACTGGGACACCAGCGTCGATGAGTCGAACGATCCGGCAAAGCTCACCTCAGCCCGGGTGGTCATCGGCCTGAAGGCCGCCTTCTGACGCCACAGCTGCGCTAAAAACCACAGGGAAAGCCGTCGACCGCAGGGTCGGCGGCTTTTCTTTTTTGGTAAATGGGCGTCTATGTTGAAAGTCGTTAATCTTGCTGTGCGACCCATGTCGCGACTCAGAGACGGATGGCTCTGGGGCGATCGTTCAAGGACCGACTGACCTGCGCCACCGGTCCTGAAGACCGGTTGGGCCGTCGCAAGTAAGGAGCTTTTGCGTGGATCAGTTGGCCAACCGGGCCCGGAACCTCCTGGCGGATTCGGCCATTGCCTGCGCCGCCCTCCTTGCAGCCTTCCTGCTGACCGGCAGCCGGACTTCCAGCCTGGATCCTGCGGTGCTGGCGGGAGTCTTCGTCCAGTCCCTGGTCTATGGCGGCCTGGCTTGCTTCTTCTCCTGGCTCTTCCGGCGGGAACTCTCGCCCTGGCGCTATGTCTCCACGCCCGACGCCCTGGTGTTGGCGCGGATCGCCCTGCTGACCGCGGCCAGCTTCCTGCTCCTGTTCTTCGCCGCCGACCGAGCGCTCGATCTGAGCCGGACCGTGCTTGCCCTGGCTGCGTTCTTCCAGATGGTTGGGGCGATCAGCGCCCGGATGCTCCGCAGGGCGGCCCACGAGCGCGCCCTCGACAGCTTTGCGCCGCTAAAATCCCTCACAGACCGGGCGCCTCAGGCACCGGAGCTGCTCCTCATCGGTCCAACCTCCGCCGCCGAGACCTACCTGCGCGAGGCGGGCCGTCGTCGCGACAAC
>CAIZKE010000181.1 GCA_903933475.1 uncultured Alphaproteobacteria bacterium
CCTGGACGGCACCCTGGTGGACTCCGCCCCCGACCTTGTGGCGACCCTCAACCACCTGCTGGCCGAAGAAGGGATCGCCCCCCTGCCCTTTGACCAGGGCCGCAGCCTGATCGGCCACGGCGCCCGGCGCCTCCTCCAACGCGGCTTCGAGGCCCAGGGACTGAGTGTCGAGGGGGCGACCCTGGAGGCCCTCTTCGAGCGCTTCATCGCCCATTACAACCTCCACAGCGCCGACCTGACCCGGCCATTCCCCGGCGTGCCGGAGAGCCTTGAGGCCCTGCGCGCCGCCGGCGCCCGGCTGGCCGTCTGCACCAACAAGCTGACCCGCCTGTCCACGCCCATCCTCGAGGCCCTGGACCTCGCCCGCCACTTCGACGCCGTCATCGGGGCCGACCTCGCGCCCGCGCCCAAGCCCGATCCTCGCCACCTGGAGATGGCCGTGCAGGCCGCCGGGGGCGACCTCCGGCGGGCGGTCATGGTGGGGGATGCGGGCACCGACGCCGGTGCCGCCCGGGCCGCGGGCACGCCCCTGGTCCTGGTGAGCTTCGGCTACACCGAGGTCCCCGCCTGGGAGTTACGCCCCGACCGGCTGATCGATCATTTCGACGACCTCATGCCCGCCTGCCTGGAGCTTCTGGCGCCGGCGTGAATCGCGGCCTATCCTGAAGTCTTGAGCTTCGCCGCGTTCAGGACGGGGCCAGGGGGAAGACCATGACGGCATCCATTATCCAGCGCCTCTGGGCGCTCTTCGCCGTCGTCCTCGCCTCGCTTGCGACCCCCGCCCTCGCCGCCGAGGTCCATCCTGGACAGGCCGTGTATGACCGGGCCTGCGCAGCCTGCCACAACGCCCCCGAGCCCGGCAGCCGCGCCGCCCCTGTGGCCAGCCTGCGCCAGATGGACGCCCGAACCCTGCGCGCCTCCCTCACTACCGGCGTCATGAAGGGCATTGGCGACAGCCTGTCTCCAGACGACCTGCGCGCCGTGGTCGACTACCTGGCCGTCAAGCCCAAGCCCGTCTCCGACGACTGGATCGAGGGTGCCCGCTGCCCCGCCGACCGCCGCACCGTGGACGTGAACGCCCCCATCCCCTCCGGAAGCTTCGGGATCGGCACCGACAACCGCCGCCGCCTGACCGCCGCCCAGTCTGGCCTGACCACTGCCAGCCTCAGCCGGCTCAAGCCCGCCTGGACCCTGGGCATCCCCAATGCGACCACCATGCGGTCCCAGCCCGTCCTGCTGGGCTCGACCCTGTTCTATGCCGCCAGCCAGGCCTCGACCCTGCTGGCCATCGACACCGGGGCGGGCTGCATCAAGTGGGCGGCCAAGACGCCTTCGGGCATCCGCACCAGCCTGGCCCTCGGCCGCCTCGGCAAGGCCGGGCCCCTGGCCGTGGTGGGCGGCGACGAGGGCGGCCACCTCCAGGCCTGGGACGTGGCGACCGGCAAGCTGATCTGGCGGGCCGATCCCCGCCATAGCACCGGCGGCGTCCTGACCGGCGCCCCGGTCTTCGCCGGCGAGAAGCTGATCGTCCCGATCTCGGCCCTGGACGTCGCCCAGGCCATGCGGCCAACCTTCGCCTGCTGCGCTACCCACGGTGCCGTCAGCGCGGTGGAGGCCGCCACCGGCAAGGTGATCTGGACCTGGCACGCCACACCCGAGGCCAAGCCCCTGGGCGTGAAGAACAGCGCCGGGGTGGAGATGCGCGGTCCCTCGGGTGCGCCGATCTGGTCGACCCCCGCCGTCGACCTCAAGCGCGGCCTGGTCCTGGCCTCCACTGGCGAGAACACCTCGCCGCCGGCCACCGGGACCTCCGACGCCATCATCGCCATCGACCTGGCCACCGGCAAGCAGAGGTGGGTCTTCCAGGCCCTGGCCAATGACGTTTGGAACATGTCCTGCCCCTCAGGCCGGGAGAGCCGTCGCAAGCCCGGCCCCAACTGCTTCTTCTTCGACAGCGACAGCGTCCTGCGGGACCACGACTTCGGTGGCGGGCCCGTGCTCTTCCCGGCGGGCGGCCGGACCCTGGTCCTGGCCGGCCAGAAGTCCGGCGATGTCTGGGCCCTGGACCTGAAGACTGGCCGCAAGGTCTGGAGCGACAAGTTCGGCCCGGGTACGCCCCTGGGCGGGGTGCACTGGGGCATAGCCGCTGATGAGACCCGGGTCTTCGCCCCCATCGCCGATCCGGGCGTCCCCGAGCCGGTCAGCGCCTCGGGAGTCCACGCCCTCGACGCCGCCACGGGCAGGCGCCTCTGGTCCTGGCGGGTCCTTCCCGACTGTAGCGAGGCCCGCAAGGCGCGCGGCCCCGGATGCGAGCGTGCCGGCATCTCGGCCCCGCCCCTGGTGGTGGATGGCGCGATCCTGGCCGCTGGCCTCGACGGGCGCCTCTGGGTATTGGAAGCTGCCACCGGCAAGGTGCTCGCCGGGCTCGACACCGCTGGGCCCCGGGACAGCCTGAACGGCGTGCCCGCCCGGGGCGGCGCGGTGGACTCCGGTGGCCTCTTCGCCGGCGGCGGCATGGTCTTTGTCGGCTCCGGCTACGCCGCCTTCGGCCAACCGGCCGGCAACGCCCTGATCGCCTTCCGCCCCGGACCCTGAGGCCGGGGCCCCGCTTGCAGCGCGCAGGCGGGCAGGCTATAGCCGCAACCCTTCCGGCGGATGCGTAGCTCAGCGGTAGAGCACCTCGTTCACACCGAGGGGGTCACAGGTTCGATCCCTGTCGCATCCACCATTCTCCCCGCCCTGCGCCTACCCATTGACCCGCCCCCGACCGGGACCGAGGATCGGTCGCCGCGCGTTTAAGCCAGGGGAGGCCGCACCATGCGTCATGAGGTCGAAGTCGAGGTCCTGGAAGAGCTCCTGGCCCAGATCGCCGAGGGGCGGAACGCCGACGCCGGAGCCGTGCGGGCCTGCCCGGCCTCGACCTGGACCTGCCCGGATCGGCTGGCCCTGGAGAGGCGGGAGCTGTTCGACAGCCAGCCCCAGCTGGTGGGCCTGTCGGGCGACCTGCCCTCACCCGGCAGCTTCCTGACCACGGACGACCTCGGCCCGCCGGTCCTGGTGGTACGCGGCGACGACGGGAAGGTGCGGGCCTTCGTCAACGCCTGCCGGCACCGCGGCGCGGTGGTGGAGACCGCCCGGCGCGGCACGAAGCCGCTCTTCTCCTGCCCCTTCCACGCCTGGTCCTACGACGCCCGGGGCGCCCTGCGGGCCGTGCCCATGGCCGGGCAGTTCGGGCCCCTGGAGACGGGAAGCCTGGGCCTCCTGCCCCTGCCGGCGGCAGAGCACTGCGGGATGATCTTCGTCCACCCCCAGGCCGACGGGGTGATCGACGCGGCGGCCCTGCTGGAAGGGCTGGAGGACGACTTCACCAACTTCGGGTTCGCCGGGCACAGCTTCGCCCTGGAGGACCGGCTGGAGCTGGACCTGAACTGGAAGCTGGTCACCGACACCTTCGGCGAGACCTACCACTTCAAGCGCCTGCACAAGGACACCCTGGCCCAGACCTTCGAGGGCGACGTCCTCAGCTACCGGACCTGGCGGCGCAACCACCGAATGGTGCTGGGCAAGCAGGCCATCCGCGAGATGGCGGCGCGGCCGAGGGCAGAGTGGCGGGTCACGGACGGGGGCTTCCCGGTCTACTTCCTGTTCCCGAACGTGGTCATCAATGTCGGCGAGGAGGCGATCGCCGTGGTGCGGTCCCTGCCCCACGCGACCGACCCGGGCCGGTGCACGGTGCAGATCAGCTACTACGGTACGGGCCGGTCGCCGGAGGAGATGGAGACCTTCCGCCGGGGCTTCGGCGACGTGGTTGTGAACGAGGACCTAGCCGCCGCCGCCGGTATGCAGAGGAACCTGGCCTCGGGCCGGATCGAACAGGTCCTGTTCGGCCGGAACGAGGCGCCCCTGCACCACTACCACCAGACCTTCCGCAAGGCCCTGGGCCTGTCGCCGCTGGAGGCGGTGGGCTGAGGGGGGCGGAGCCTTTCCGGGCGCTCACCGAAAACCACCGTCAGGATCTGGATCAACGCCCCTACCCTGCGCGGCGCGGCGCTGGTAGATTCGCCTTCTCAGTTTCCGGAGCCCGATCATGATCCGCAGTCCTGGCCTTCTCGCCCTGTCGGCCGCAAGCCTCTTCGCCCTGGCCGCCTGCCAGACCGGACCGGACGGCATCACCTCGCCGACAGCGGCGGTGCGGGGCTTCTATGGTCCCTATACGGGCGACTTCCGCGCGGCCGATGCGGCGCGCCTCAGCCCCGGCCTGGCCGCCGAGGTGGAAAAGGCCAAGGCCAACGAGGTCGAGTCTGCAGCCCTGACCAAGGCGGGTCCCAATCCCACCGACAAGCCGAACATCCTGGAGGGCGAGATCTTCGCCGGCCTCAACGAGGGCTACACCAGCTACAGCCTGGGTGCCGCGCGGATCCTCGGCGACCGGGCCTCTGTGGCGGTGACCTTCGCCAACAAGGGCTACAAGACCCGCTGGACCGACGACGTGAAGCTGGTCAACGCCGACGGCTGGAAGATCGACAACGTCCAGTACACCGGCGGATGGACCGGCCAGACCAGCCTGCGCGACACCCTTCGCCAGTTCAACACCCTGCCCGTCGCGCCGTGAGGGGCGCCCTGAGGGGCGTCCATCAGGCGGCGAGGATGAAGTCGCCGGCGGTCAGGATGGGCTTGACGGTCCCGAAGGTCGCCAGGGCGATGGCTGCAGCTCCGCCCAGGCCATCCGGGTCGTAATAGAGGGTCCCGGTAGTGGTGTCGTAGACCAGTCGGTCGTCTGCATCGTGCGCTGATGTGACCCCCGCCCCGGACCAGAAGAGGTTGGCACCCAGGGTGCCGGCAGCGGACCCGGCTATGCCCGTGAAGGCCGCAAGGCTGAGCAGGAGCTTGTCGACCCCCGCGGCGAAGTCGGTGATCAGGTCTGCCCCCGCATCGGGCAGGCCATCGAAGCGGAAGACATCGTAGCCCGCGCCACCCATCAGCCGGTCAGCGCCGGTCCCGCCGGACAGGGTGTCGTTGCCAAGGCCGCCGGACAGGGTGTCCGCGCCGCCGCCGCCGCTGAGCAGGTTCGCGCCGCCGCCGCCCGTCAGGACATTGGCCGCACTGTTGCCCGCCAGGTTGACCAGGCCTGCCGAGACCAGGACGCCGTTCTCGACCTCCGCCCCAAGGGTGAAGGTGGAGCCAGGGGTCGCCAGCAGGAACTGGACGGTGTCCACGCCGGCGCCTGCGGTCTCGACCACCTGGTCGAGGGTGTCATCGAGGATGTAGACGTCGTCGCCCGCGCCCCCGGCGAGGGTGTCGGCGCCGGCACCTCCCGACAGGGTATCCCCCCCATCCCCGCCCTCGATGCGGTTGGCCAGGGCGTTGCCGGTGAGGACATTGGCCAGGGCGTTGCCCGTGAGGTTGAAGGCCACGGCGTTGTCCAGGATGGCCTTCTCAACATTCGCCGCCAGGACGTAGGTCCCGCCCGCAGCGGCGATGGCCACCCGCACATGGTCGGTGCCAGCCCCCGTCGCCTCGATCACGGAATCCGACAGGGAGTCGAGGATATAGACGTCGTCGCCAAGTCCGCCCGCCAGAGTGTCGGCGCCAGCACCGCCGGACAGGGTGTTGGCCCCGCTATTGCCGGTCAGGACATTGGCCAGGGCATTGCCGTTCAGGGCGAAGGCCAGGGCGCCCAGAAGCTGGGCGTTCTCGACCTGGTCCTGGAGGGTCCAGCTTCCGCCAGCGGCATTGATGCCTACGAGGGCCAGGTCCACGCCGCCGCCAGCCAGCTCCACGAGGGTGTCGCCGATGGAGTCGACCACATAGGTGTCATCGCCCGCACCCCCGGCCAGGGTGTCGGCCCCGCCGCCGCCGTCCAGGCGGTTGGCGGCGGCATTGCCCGTCAGGGTGTTGGCCAGGGTATTGCCGGTCAGGTTGAAGGCGACCGAGCTGGTCAGCGCGGCGCTCTCAACGTCGCCCGTCAGGCTATAGGTCCCGCCCGCCGTGGCGATGGCGACCTCGACCCGGTCCCAGCCCCCGCCCGTCGCCTCAACCACCCGGTCCGAGGCGGAGTCGACGACGTAGACGTCGTTGCCTGCGCCCCCGGCCAGGGTGTCTGCCCCGACGCCGCCGTCCAGCCGGTTGGCGGCGGCGTTGCCGGTCAGGCTGTTGGCGAGCCCGTTTCCGGTCAGGTTGAAGGCCACAGTGCTCACGAGGAGGACGCTCTCGACCTCGGCGGCCAGGGTGTAGCTTCCCCCGACAGTGGCGACGGAGAGCTGGACCGTATCGGTCCCGCCCCCCGCCGACTCCGCCACCTGGTCGGAGAGGGAATCGACCAGATAGAAATCATTGCCCGCGCCACCGACCAGGGAGTCGGCGCCGCCGCCACCAAACAGGGTGTCGGCGCCGGCATTCCCCGACAGGGTATCGGCCGCGTTGGTCCCCGTAAGACGGTTGGCCAGCGAGTTACCATTGAGATTCATGGCCCCTGCACCCACCGCATTGGCATGGTCGACATTGGCCGCCAGGGTGTAGCTGCCACCGGCGGTGCCGAAGTCAACCCGGACCTGGTCCACGCCCATGCCATCCGCCTCGACCACCAGGTCAGAGGCGGAGTCCACCAGGTAGAGGTCGTCGCCAGCGCCGCCTACCAGGGTGTCCGCGCCGCCTCCACCCGACAGGGTATTGGCGGCGGCGTTTCCGGTCAGCACATTGTTCAGGCTGTTGCCCGTGAGACTGAAGGCCAAGGTAGAGGTGACCTGCGCGTTCTCGAGGAAGGACGGGAGGGTCCATCCGGCACCCGCGGCGGAGATGGCGATGTTGGCCGTGTCGGTGCCTTCGCCCGTGGACTCCAGAATGACATCGGCCGCGCTATCGATGACGTAGAGGTCATCGCCGGTCCCGCCGGCCAGGGTGTCGGCACCGCCGGCACCGGTCAGGGTGTCGGTGCCAGCCCCGCCATCGAGGCGGTTGGCGGCTTCATTTCCGGTCAGCCGGTTGGCCAGGGCATTCCCCGCCAGGTTGTAGGCGACCGTGCTGGTGATCCTCGCCTCCTCGACCTCGGCCGCGAGGGTGTAGGTCCCACCCACGGTGGCGATGGCAACCTGGACGAGGTCGGTCCCGCCCCCCGTCGCCTCGATCACCAGGTCGGAGAGGCTGTCGAGGGTGTAGATGTCGTTACCGCCGCCGCCCACCAGGGTGTCCGCACCCGCGCCGCCGTCCAGCCGGTTGATCGCCGCATTGCCGGTGAGCCGGTTGTTCAGGGCGTTGCCCGTGAGGTTGTAGGCCAGGTTCGTGAGGATCTCGGCGTTCTCGAGGTTGTCGCCCAGGGTCCAGGTCCCACCGGACAGGTTCACTGCCACCTGCACCAGGTCGTTCCCGCCGCCGGCGAGTTCAATGATCCGGTCCGCCCCTGTGTCGACGACATAGACGTCGTCGCCAGCGCCTCCAGCCAGGGTATCGAGCCCACTGGCGCCGACCAGGGTGTCGTTTCCGTCGCCGCCGTTCAGCACATTGTTGGCCGCATTCCCCGTCAGGAGGTTGGCGAGGCTGTTGCCGTTCAGGGTGAAGGCCAGGGTGTTGACGAGGATGCCGTTCTCGATCTCCGCGCCAAGGGTGTAGGTCCCCGAAGCGACCCTGATATCCACATTGACCGTATCCGTCCCGCCGCCGGCAGCCTCGACCAGCAGGTCATCGGGGCTGTCGACGATGTAGAGGTCGTCACCGGTACCGCCAGCCAGGGTATCGACGCCTGCGCCCCCGGAGAGGGTGTCGGCGCCGGCCCGACCCTCGAGCAGGTTGGCGGCGGCGTTCCCGAGCAGGGAGTCGGCGCCCGAGCCGCCGATGGCGTTCTCGATCAGCGAGCGCGGGTCATTGGCGTACTGGTAGGCGTTGTAGACATTTCCCTGGGCGAAGCGGCCATAGCCGAGGCTTGCGGTCTGGGCAGAGGACAGAAGGGAGCTGGAGCCCGGATTGAGGTTCACCTTCAGGGCGGTGGCATAGGCCGAGAAGTCGTAGGTGTCCTTGCCGCCGCCGTCCCAGACGGTCATGAAGACCCGGTTGCCGGCCGGTGTTCCCTGGAGCACCCCGTTGAGGGTCAGCCCCCCCGTGGTCGGCGACCAGGCGTAGACGGTGTCTCCCGACTGGGTGCTGAAGTTGGCACCGTACATCGCCTGGAGGGCGGCGATGTCGTTCATCATGTAGGTGGTGGGGAAGTCGACCGGGCCATTGGTGTAGCCCGTGAGAGGCCCGCCCGGGAAACTCCGGTAGCTCATGACCGTGAATTCCAGGGAGTCGCGGTCCGCAGGCACTGCAACCCTGGCAGGCCCGCCCACCTCCTGGGAGTGCTTGAGGCCAAGACCATGCCCGATCTCGTGCAGCATGGTGAGGTAGGCGTAATTGCCCGGCAGGGCGTTCCGGTAGTCGTACCCCACGCCGAACCAGACATCGCCGCCGACACCGCCAACACTGGCGACTGGATAGTAGGCGTAGGCCGTCCCCACCGAGGGGTCGGAGGTCTGGCCGATCCGCATGTCGGCGATGTTGGTCCCGTTGTTCACGAACTGGGCGTTCGTGTAGCTGCCGACCTGGTTAAAGGCGTTGATGGCGGCCTGGCGCTGCAGGGCGCTGATGGCGCTGAAGTACTGAAGCGCCGTGGAGTTGGGATAGGACGGGTAGTCCGAGGCGGAGTCCGGGAAGCTGTAGCTGATGACCCCCGTCCACTTGTACCCCGAAAGAAGCCCGTCGACCTGGGCGTTACCGGTCGCCCCCTGAGTCGTTTCCAACGCCACGCCCGTACTCCCGCTACACCCACTTCAGATTCGGGGATGAGGATCGGACAACAGGCTTAACAAGCCCGCCAAAAGAAGCTGTAAATTCCCGTTAACCCTTTGATTTCAGGGCTTTGTGAAGCCTGCCCGAACCTTCGGGACAACGCCGGCAACCGACAGGAGGCTCTCCACACAGTCGCGGATGGAGTCGTCCAGGGGGCGGAACTCAATCCCCGTCACGGCTCGAATCCGGTCGTTCCGGAGGTCAGCCAGGGCCCAGACGGCCCGCAACTCCGCCTCCCGCGCCTGGACCCGCTCGGGAAAGGGATCGGTGACCTCAGGCGTATCATGGCCGAGCTCGGGCAGTAGCCGGTTGATGTCGGCGCAGATGTCCTCGACCTTCCTCATGTCGGTGGACCAGGCGATGAACCGCTCGCCGTTGGCGACCTCGGCGCTTTCGAGGAGGCCGATATGGGCCAGGGCGTCATCGCGGACGTCAACGGTCATCCAGGGCCGATAGGCGCCGTTCTGGAAGTACTCGCCCAGCAGCATGGTCTCGATGTTGTGCTGCCAGGGGCCCATGTCCTTCTGGTGGGCGGAAAGGATGGGCCCGACATTATCGCCCGGGCAGCAGGTGATGGCGTCCCAGCGGCCGCTGGACTCGGCGGCGTCGGCGAAGGCCCGCTCCGCATGGAGCTTGCCCATGGAATAGCCCTGGCCGCGATCCGGGGTTCGCTTGGGGTTGGACTCATCGGGGTACCGGTCCTCGTAAAAGACCGGACGCCGGGCGACCTCGAAGATATCGGCCTCGGAGATCACGGCGGCGATGGAGGAGGTCAGGACCACCCGGGTGACCGACCCCGACGCCTCGACGCTACGGATGATGTGGTCGCAGACCCGGGCGACGTAGGCCTGGTCCTCGTAGGTGCTCACGTGGGCGATGTGGGCCACGCCATGGCAGCCCCGGAAGATGTCGTCGTAGCAGCCGTCCCGGTCAAGGTCCGCGGCGTGCAGGGTCAGCCGGCCCGAAGCGTAGCCAGGCATGGCCTTCAGGAAGGCGGTCCGCCGGGGATCATCGACATCGCGCACGCAGGCGCGGACCCGATAGCCCCTGTCGAGCAACAGACGGACCGTCCAGCCTCCAAGGAATCCTGCCGCCCCGGTGACGGCCACGGTTCCGCGCTTTGGAATGGGTGCCATGTCTTCCTCCCCTGTTTTCTTGCAGAGACAGAAGGGGCTCCCTGGCTTCGTCTGTCAAATGAGTCCGGCGGCGCGAACGCCCAGGACCAGCAGGACCAGAGCCAGGGAACGGCTCTGCATGGGAACTCCCGCCTCAGCGCACGTAGCTGGCGCCATTGATGTCGAGGACGGCCCCCGTCATCGAGGCGGGCGCTTCGAGGGCGAGGAAGACAACGGCGGCGGCGACCTCCTGCGGATCGGCGACCCGGCCGAGGGGAATGTCGGCGAGCAGGCCCGCCCCGCCGCGGCTGGCGAGGTAGTCGTCCGCCATGCCAGTCAGGGTGAAGCCCGGGCAGACGGCGTAGGCCAGCACGCCCCGGGCGGCGAAGCCCCGGGCAATGGACTTGGTCATGGCCACCATTCCGGCCTTGGACGCTGCGTAGTGCCAGTGGGCGGGAGAGTCGCCCCGATAGGCGGCGCGGCTGGCAACATTGATGATGCGCCCTCCCCCCGGTCGTTCGAGGAAGTGGCGCACGGCAAGGCGGGAGAGGTCTGCGGCGGCCTTCAGGTTGATCTGCAGGGTCCGAGACCAGGCCGCATCCCAGTCCTCGTCCGGGAGATCGATCCCCGCTGGCTCGAACACGCCTGCATTGTTGATCAGGACGTCAATGTGGCCATCCAGCTGTTCCAGGGCCCGAGACCAGAGCTGGCCCGCGGCTTCCGGATCCGCCAGATCCGCTCCGACGACTGCGGGAGCGTCAACACGGCCATGGCCAATCACACGCACACCCTTGCCGGCAAGGGCTGCGGCGATTGCCGCGCCTATGCCCCGGGTGGAGCCGGTGACGAGGACGTGGGGGCCAGTGACGCTCATTCGACCAGCCTAGACCCCGCCGTGGCAGACGCCAAACGCCTTCGGGTCAGCGCGGCAGGCGCGAGGTCCCCATCAGGAAGGCGTCCACGGCATGGGCGCACTGACGGCCCTCACGGATCGCCCAGACCACCAGGGACTGGCCGCGCCGCATGTCGCCGCAGGTGAAGATCCCGGGCGTCGAGGTCTGGTAGGAGACCGTGTCCGCCCGGATCGCACCGCGGATGTCGAACTCAACCCCAGCCTGTTCGGTGAACTCGGACTTCCGGGGGCCGACGAAGCCCATGGCCAGGAAGACGAGGTCAGCCTTCAGCTGGAACTCGCTACCCGCGACTTCCTGCATGTGCTGGCGACCATCAGTGCCCGTCACCCACTCCATCCGTACGCACTCCAGCGCCTCGACCCGGCCATTGGAACCAATCGCGCGCTTGGTGGCGATGGCGAACTCGCGATCGCAGCCCTCCTGATGGCTGGAGGAGGTACGCAAGCGCAGGGGCCAGTCTGGCCAGGTCAGGGACTTGTTCTCACGCTCCGGCGGCTGGGGCATGATCTCCAGCTGGGTCACCGAGGCAGCCCCGTGGCGGTTGGAGGTGCCGATGCAGTCCGACCCGGTATCACCGCCGCCAATGACCACCACATGCTTGCCGGTGGCGGAAATGCCCCCGTTTGGCGCGGCGCGGAGCTCGTCATCCCCCGCTACCCGCTTGTTCTGCTGGGTCAGGAAATCCATGGCGAAATGGATCCCGCCGAGCTCCCGGCCTTCGACCTGGAGGTCGCGGGGGGCCTCGGAGCCGCCGGCCATGACCAGGACCTCGTAGTCATCCATCAGGCGCTGGACGGTAACGTTGACGCCCACCTCGAAGCTGGTGCGGAAGATGACGCCCTCGGCCTCCATCTGCTCAACCCGGCGGTCGATGATGTGCTTTTCCATCTTGAAGTCAGGAATGCCATAGCGGAGCAGGCCACCGATCCGGTCACTTTTCTCGAAGACCGTCACGGCGTGTCCAGCCCTGGCGAGCTGCTGGGCGCAGGCGAGACCCGCGGGACCCGAGCCCACCACGGCGACCCGCTTGCCCGTGCCGCGCGGCGCCATCTGCGGGGTGATCCAGCCTTCTTCCCAACCCCGGTCGATGATCTGGCACTCGATCGTCTTGATGGTGACCGGCGTATCCTGGATGTTCAGGGTGCACGCCGCCTCGCAGGGTGCCGGGCAGATGCGGCCGGTGAATTCCGGGAAATTGTTGGTGGACAACAGGTTGTCCAGGGCGGCCTTCCACTGCTCGCGGAAGACGAGGTGGTTGAAGTCCGGGATCTGGTTGTTCACCGGGCAACCGTTGTGACAGAAGGGAATCCCGCAATCCATGCAGCGGGACGCCTGATCCACCAGTTCGGCGGTCGGCAGCGGGTTCACGAACTCGCGGTAGTTGCGAAGCCGCTCCTGGGCCGGTTGGTAGTCGCGGTCGCGACGGGCGACTTCAAGAAATCCTGTCGGCTTTCCCATGTCTTGGCTCCTTACTCCGCCGCGACAGCGGCGCCAGCCCGGTGGGTGGCGGCCATGTCGGTGAGGGCCCGGCGGTAATCCCTGGGCATGACCTTCCAGAACTGGCCAAGGGCGGCGTCCCAGGTCTCGAGGATATGGGCGGCCCGACGCGAGCCGGTATGCAGCAGGTGGCGCTCGACCAGAATCCGCAGGCGTGCAGCATCGTGGAAGAGCATGTTCCCCATGCCGGCGTCATCGACGGACGGTGCCCGCTGGCTGGGCTGACCCTCGTCCCCGCCCGCGGTCGGATCGATACGCTCAAGGTCGACCATGGCCGCATTGCACAGGAGCGGGAACTTCTGCGTCGGGTCGTAGACGTAGGCCACGCCGCCGGACATGCCCGCCGCGAAGTTGCGGCCGGTGTCGCCCAGAACCGCGACCACGCCGCCGGTCATGTACTCGCAGCCATGGTCTCCCACGCCCTCGACCACGGTCACGGCACCGGAATTACGGACCGCGAAGCGTTCGCCCGCGACCCCCTCGATATAGGCCTCCCCGGCGATGGCGCCGTAGAGCACGGTATTGCCGACGATGATGTTGGCGGTGGGGTCGCGCTGGCTGCCGGCGGGCTGGCGGACAATGACCCGGCCGCCAGAGAGGCCCTTGCCCACATAGTCGTTGCCGTCCCCGATAAGCTCGAGGGTCAGGCCACGTGCAGCGAAGGCACCAAAGCTCTGCCCCGCCTGGCCGGCGAAGGACAGGCTGATGGAGCCGTCCGGCAGGCCGGCGTGTCCATGGCGGCGGGCGATCTGGCCCGACAGCATGGCGCCGACGGTCCGGTTGGTGTTCCGCACCGGATAGCTTCCACGCACCGGACCCTGGCCCTCGAGGGCCTCGGCGCAGTCGGTGATCAGCTGCTGGTCCAGGGCCTTCTCCAGGCCATGTTCCTGCCAGTCCTGGTTGTTGAGGACTGCCCGGTCCCGGGCGGCGCCGTCGTAAAGGATGCGCGACAGATCGACACCGGCGGCTTTCCAGTGGTCGACGGCCGGCTGCATGTCGAGCCGGTCCACCCGGCCGATCATCTCGGTGACTGTCCGGATGCCGAGCTCGGCCATGATCTGGCGGAGCTCCTCGGCGACGAAGAAGAAGTAGTTGATGACGTGCTCGGGCTGGCCAGTGAACCGGGCCCGCAGGACCGGGTCCTGGGTGGCCACTCCCACCGGGCAGGTGTTGAGGTGGCACTTGCGCATCATGATGCAGCCGGAGGCGATCAGGGGCGCTGTGGCGAAGCCAAACTCGTCTGCGCCCAGGAGGGCGGCGACCGCCACGTCCCGGCCGGTGCGCAGGCCCCCGTCCGCCTGGACGGCGATGCGCGAGCGCAGGCCGTTGAGCAGCAGGGTCTGCTGGGTCTCGGCCAAGCCGATTTCCCAGGGTGACCCTGCGTGAGTCAGGGAGGTCAGGGGAGAGGCACCCGTGCCCCCGTCGTAGCCCGAAATGGTCACGTGGTCAGCGCGCGCCTTGGCAACGCCGGCGGCGACCGTCCCGACCCCGACTTCCGACACCAGCTTCACAGAGATACGGGCTTCGGGATTGACGTTCTTCAGGTCGTGGATGAGCTGGGCCAGGTCCTCAATCGAGTAGATGTCGTGGTGAGGCGGCGGGCTGATGAGGCCAACGCCCGGCGTGGAGTGCCGCACCCGGGCGATGTCTGCGTCGACCTTGTGGCCGGGCAGCTGGCCGCCTTCCCCGGGCTTGGCGCCCTGGGCCATCTTGATCTGGATGTCATCGGCGTTGACCAGGTACTCGGCAGTCACTCCGAAGCGCCCGGAGGCGACCTGCTTAATGGCCGAGCGAAGGGAATCGCCGTTGGCGAGGGGCTTGAACCGATCCGCCTCCTCACCGCCCTCGCCGGTGTTCGACTTGCCGCCGATCCGGTTCATGGCAATGGCCAGGTTGGTGTGGGCCTCCCGGCTGATTGAGCCAAAGCTCATGGCACCGGTGGCGAACCGCTTGACGATCTCGGACGCGGGCTCAACGTCATCCAGGCTGAGCGGGGTCTCCGCATTGCGGAAGCGCATGAGGCCCCGGAGGGTCAGGTGCCGCTCGGCCTGGTCATTGATGGACTGGGCGAAGGCCCGATACTCGTCCGGGAGATTGCCGCGCACCGCATGCTGCAGGCGGGAGACGGATTCTGGCGTCCAGGCGTGGGACTCGCCCCTCAGCCGGTAGGCATACGTCCCGCCGACGTCGAGCATGTCGGCGTAGATCGGGGTGTCGCCGTAGGCGTCGCGATGCCTGCGGACTGTCTCCTCGGCGACCTGCACGAGTCCAGCCCCCTCGATGGTGGTGGCAGTCCCGGTGAAGAAGGCCTCGATGAATTCAGTGGAGAGGCCGACAGCGTCGAAGATCTGGGCTCCGCAGTAGGACTGATAGGTCGAGATGCCCATCTTGGACATGACCTTCAGAACGCCCTTGCCCACGGCCTTGATGTAGTTCTTGCGGACCTCATACGCGGACTCGGGCAGCTTGTTGCGGACCCGGATGTCCTCGAGGGTCTCGAAGGCCAGGTAAGGGTTCACCGCCTCGGCGCCGTAACCCGCCAGGACGCAGAAGTGGTGCACCTCGCGGGCCTCGCCGGTCTCGATGACCAGGCCGGTCTGCATGCGCAGGCCCTGGCGGATCAGGTGGTGGTGTACCGCCGCCGTAGCCAGGGACGCGGGGATCGGGATCCGGTCGGCAGAGGCCTCGCGGTCCGAAAGGATCAGGATATTGCTGTTTGCCAGGACCTGGTCAGTTGCATCTCGGCAGAGGCGCTGGATCGCACCCTCCAGGCCCGCCGGGCCTTCCGAGGACGGCCAGGTTGCGTCCAGGGTTGCGGTACGGAAGGCCCCATCCAGCAGATCGTGGATCGAGCGGATCTTGGCCAGGTCCTCATTTGTGAGAATGGGCTGGGCGACCTCAAGGCGCTTGTGGGTGCCAGCCTGGCGTCCGAGCAGGTTCGGTCTCGGCCCGATCATCGAGACCAGGCTCATGACCAGTTCCTCACGGATCGGGTCGATCGGCGGGTTGGTCACCTGGGCGAAGTTCTGCTTGAAGTAGTCGTAGAGGAGCTTCGAGCGCTTCGAGAGCACGGCGATTGGGAAGTCCGACCCCATGGAGCCAATGGGGTCGTCGCCACTCCGGGCCATGGGCTCCAGGAAGTGCGACAGATCTTCCTGCGTGTAGCCGAAGGCCTGCTGGCGATCGAGCAGGCTGGCCGGGTCCGCCGGCGGCGGGGGCTCGACTGGCGTGACCTCGGCCAGGTCCTCAAGCTTGAACTGGGTACGCGACAGCCACTCCTCGTAGGGCTCTGCCTCTGCGAGGGTGCGCTTGATCTCCTCGTCCTCGATGATCCGGCCCTGTTCAAGGTCGATCAGCAGCATCTTTCCGGGCTGCAGACGCCACTTGCGGACGATGCGCTCGTCGGGAACGGGCAGGACGCCGACCTCTGACGCCATGATGACGTTGTCCTGGTCGGTGATGATGAAACGGGCCGGGCGGAGGCCATTCCGGTCCAGGGTGGCGCCGATCTGGCGGCCGTCCGTAAAGGCCACCGCAGCAGGACCATCCCAGGGCTCCATGAGCGCCGCATGGTACTCGTAGAAAGCCCGGCGCTTGGCATCCATGAGCGGGTTGCCCGCCCAGGCCTCAGGGATCAGCATCATCACCGCCTGGGCGAGCGGGATGCCGCCGGCGATCAGCAACTCAAGGGCGTTGTCCAGGCAGGCCGTGTCGGATTGGCCGTGGGGGATCAGCGGCCACATCTTGTTCAGGTCCGGCCCCAGGAGGTCGCTCTCCAGGGTGCGCCGGCGGGCGTTCATCCAGTTCACATTGCCCCGGACGGTATTGATCTCGCCATTGTGAGCGATGAACCGGTAGGGGTGGGCCAGCTTCCAGGACGGGAAGGTGTTGGTCGAGAACCTCTGGTGGACGAGGGCAAGGGCCGAGACCGTGCGCGGATCGCGCAGATCGCAGTAGAAGCTACCGACCTGGTTGGCCAGGAGCAGGCCCTTGTAGACCACGGTGCGCGTCGAGAAGGACGGCAGGTAGAGCTGTGTCAGGTTGGGCAGGTTCTTCTGCAACGCCAGTTCGGCGAGCGGGTTCTGAAGCTGCTTCCGGATGGTTAGCAGCTTGCGCTCGAAGGCGTCCTGGTCGCGAACATTCGGACCCATGCCGACAATGGCCTGGCGGATGACCGGCATCTGGGACAGGACAGCGGACCCGAGGCCCGTCGTGTCGGTGGGCACGTCGCGCCAGCCCAGCAGGACCTGGCCTTCGACCTTCAGGAAGTGCTCGAACTGCTGGATCGCAACGTCACGCGTCTCCTGGTCCTGGGGCAGGAAGCACATGGCCACCGCATAATGGCCAGCCTCGGGAAGATTGATCGCAGCGGAGTCCGCCCAGTCGCGCAGCAGGGCATCGGGAAGCTGGATCAGAATCCCGGCACCGTCGCCCACGAGGGGATCGGCACCCACGGCACCGCGGTGGTCCAGGTTGATGAGAATCTCCAGACCGCTGGCCACGACTTCGTGCGATTTGCGCCCCTTGATGTTGGCGACAAAACCCACACCGCACGAGTCATGCTCGTTGCGCGGATCGTACAGACCTTGCTTTTCCGGAGCCCTCATGGCGACCCCCACTCCCATCGCTTTAGGGCGCAATCAAACGCGGCCACAGGGGCCGTTTTCGCGCGCACAACCGCGTCGCCTTACCGGCTGTGGAGGGGCTTGTCGACGCCTGCGAGGGCCTCAGAGCGAAAGATTCTGTGGCGCTGCAACATCAAGCAGGCGGGCGTCGGCGGACGCAGCCTGCGCGCAGCCCGTCAGGATCAGGGCGGTAGTGAGCTCAGCGCGCATGACGCCCAGCATCCGGGCCACCATGGCCTCCCCGCCTGCGCCGAGGGCCCAGGCCCAGGGGCGTCCCACCAGGCAGGCGCGGGCGCCCAGGGCCAGGGCCTTCAGGACGTCCAGGCCGGACCGGATTCCGCCGTCCATCAGAAGCTCGAGGTCGCCGCCGACAGCATCGGCGATGCGCGGTAAGGCGGCGATGGAGGAGGAAACCCCGTCCAGTTGCCGACCCCCGTGGTTGGAAACGATCAGGCCCTGGGCACCGGCTCGGGCAGCGTCGCGGGCGTCGTCGGGGTCCAGCACGCCTTTGATCACGATCGGCCCGTCCCAGATCTCGCGGACGAAGTCGAGATCCTTCCAGGTGACCGACCGGTCGAAGTTGCGAGCGATCCAGGCCAGGAAATCGTTGACCCCGCCGCCGCCCTCGACCGCCGCCTGGACATTGCCGAGGGTGTGAGGACGGCCCCTCACGAAGAGATCCCAGGACCAGGCCGGGTGGGTCGCTCCCTGCACCAGGGTATTGATCGCCGCCGGAAGACCGCTGAGTCCGGTGAAGCCGGACCGGACGTCCCTGTAGCGGGCGCCTGGCAGGGGCAGGTCGACGGTGAAGACCAGAACGGGGCAACCTGCAGCCCGGGCCCGGGCGATGAGGTCGCGCATGTAGCCCCGGTCCTTCAGCATGTAGAGCTGGAACCAGGGTGGGGTCCCGGCGGCGGTCACCTCCTCGATGGAGCAGACCCCGACGGTGGAGAGGCAGAACGGGATTCCGGCCCCCGCCGCCGCCCGGGCGGCCTGGACCTCGCCCCGGGCTGCATACATGCCGGCCATCCCCACCGGGGCAAGGGCGACCGGCATGGCGAGGGTCTGCCCGAAGAGGGTGGTCGAGAGGTCCACCTTCGACATGTCGCGCATCACCCTCTGGCGCAGGGCGATGGCCTCGAGGTCGCGGACATTCCGGCGGAGGGTCTCCTCAGCATAGGACCCGCCATCGATGTACTCAAAGAACATGGGCGGCAGGCGTCGCCGGGCGAGTTCACGATAGTCCGACATGGAGGCGGGCTTCATCGCGGTCTTCCCTCTTCCTTCCGCACGGTCCTGGGCGGGCTCAGGCGGCGGACGGCAGCTTGGGTGGCGCACTCATGACAATCCAGACCTGGTGGGCCCGGGCGAGAAGTTCACCCTCTGCCGAGAAGAGTGCAACCCCGGCTGTCTCCTTGCGGCCAGACCGCTCAAGCGGCCATGCGGTGACGATGCAGGGCTCCCCGGCCCGGGGACGGCGCAGGACCTCGCCAGTCATGGTGCCCAGGAGGGCACCGTGGCGACCCTCCCGGACCACCCAGGCGAAGAAGCCGGGACAGTCCAGGGCCGCCCAGATGACCTCCACGGGCGTCAGGCCGTCGGCTTCCGCGAAGTTGGCGTGGGGGGTCCAGGTGCAGGCCAGTTGACCGGCGTCCGCCCCGGCGACCTGGCCGGCGAAGATCCGGAGGCCATCGCCCTCGCCTCGCTCGGGGCCGCAGGAAAAGCAGATGGGATGGAAGCGCTGGCCGATCCCGATGTGCCGGGCCTCCGCCGCCAGGGCCTCCTCCCAGGAGGGCGGCGGCGGCGGTTCCGGGAGGGCGAAGCCCAGATCGGGCCACGCCTCGCCGATCACGTCTCCCGAGGGCCCGGAGATGACCGCGCCCTCAGGGCTGGTCTTCAGGTCCAGGGCGATATCGAGCGGGATCCGCGCCTTCAGCACCGCCGTGGCGGGCCCCGGCAGGTCCCTCACCAGGAGGCCGGCGCAATATCCGCCATTGCCCGAAGTCGGGGGGCCGCAAAAGCGCTGGGCGATGACAATGCCCGCCATGGGAACTCCCTGGAAAGTCTGACGCCTGAAAAGGGCTGGAAGTCTAACTGCGCTGCTTTTCCCGCAATCCGCAGGCGGGCGAAAGCCGGATTTTGGCACTGGCGCCGTTGGAGACGCTCCAAGTCCGCGCTAGAGAAGTGTCTTCGCCTTCGCAGACGAGGAACCACCATGAGTAAC
>CAIZKE010000182.1 GCA_903933475.1 uncultured Alphaproteobacteria bacterium
GCCATCGGCACGCCCATGGAGACGCGCCTTCAGGGGACCCTGACCCGGGGCGTCATTTCCGCCAGCCGGACTCTCGGGGGCTACCGGTACATCCAGAGCGATACAGCGGTGAATCCGGGCAACAGCGGCGGCCCGTTGCTGGACGACGCCGGCCAGGTCGTCGCCATGACCGTGTCACGTTACTCGGGTGATCCGGTGGATTCGGTGCAGGGACTGAATTTCTTCATCCCCATCGACGACGCCCTGCGATTTTTGGCGCTGACCCTCGAGCCGCGGTAGGGCACTGTCTGTTCGCGCTGGCCCGTCTCCTCCGGCGCAGAGCCCCGGAGCCCGTCCATGCTGCGCAGAACCTTCCTCGCCGCCCTGCCCGCCGCCGCTGCAGGATCCGCCCTTGCGCAGAGTCGCGAGGCCAATCCGAACCGGAACCGGCCGGATGTCGGCCCCGGGGACCGCATCGACGGCGCCAACTTCGCCAGTCGCAGCGCCGCCTGGGGCGTTCACGGCGCCGCCGCCACCGCCCATCCCCTCGCCACCCAGACGGCCATCGACATTCTGAAGCGCGGGGGCTCGGCAGTTGACGCCGCCATCGCGGCCAACGCCGTCCTGGGCTTCGTCGAACCGATTGCCTGCGGGATCGGCGGCGACGCCTTCGCCATGCTCTGGGACCCCCGAACCCGGCGCGTGGAAGGGCTGAATGGTTCCGGGCGCAGCCCTGCGGGCCTCAGCCTGAAGACCGTGCGCGCCCGCGCGGTCAAGGGAATGATCCCGTCCTTCGGTGCCGTGTCCGTCAGCGTCCCCGGCGCCGTGGACGCCTGGTGGACCCTCCACCAGAGATACGGGAAGCTGCCCTGGAAGGACCTTCTCGCTCCCGCCGCGACCCTGGCCCGCGAGGGTGCCCCGGTCAGCCAGAACGTCGCCTACTATCTTGCGAGGTCCCTGCGGGGCTTCACCCGTCCGGGGTCGGGGATCGAGGAGGTCGACAACTTCCGGCGCGTCTGGGCCGCCGGGGGCAAGACGCCCGCCGAGGGCGAGATCTTCGCCAATCCCGACCTGGCCCGCACCTACGACCTGATCGCCGCCGGGGGCCGGGACGCCTTCTACCAGGGCGAGATCGCCGAGCGGATCGAACGGTACTTCCGCAGGATCGGTGGCTGGATGACCCGCGCCGACCTGGCCGCCCACCACGCCCGCTGGGATCCGCCCCGGACAGCACGCTACCGGGATGTCGACGTCTACGGCCTGTCACCGAACAGCCAGGGCCTGGCGACCCTGCAGATGCTCAACATCCTCGATAGCTTCGACATCTCTGGAATGGGCTTCCAGTCGGCCCAGGCCATCCATTACGCCGTCGAGGCCAAGCGGCTCGCCTATGAGGATCGGGCCCGCTATTACGTCGATCCCGACTTCGCCCGCATCCCGACCGACTGGCTCCTGTCCAGGGAGTATGCCGCCGAGCGCGCCAGCAGGATCCGGCCGGACTCCATCCTGACGGACCTGCGTCCCGGACAGGCGCCGTCCCGGGGTGACACCACCTACTTCTGCACGGCGGACGCCGACGGCATGATGGTCTCTTTCATCCAGTCCAACTATCGCGGCATGGGATCGGGCCTGTCGCCAGACGGCCTGGGCTTCATGTTCCAGAACCGGGGCGAGCTCTTTGCCCTGCAGGACGGGCATCCCAACCTCTATGCCCCAGGCAAGCGCCCCTTCCAGACCATCATTCCCGGGTTCGCGGTTCGGGGCGGCGAGCCCTGGCTGGCCTTTGGCGTCATGGGCGGTGACATGCAGCCCCAAGGCCAGGTCCAGGTCCTGTCGAACATGGTCGACTTCGGACTGGGGGTGCAGGAGGCCGGGGATTCCCCCCGCTGGCACCATGAGGGTTCTCCAGAGCCTACCGGCGAGGCGGCCAAGCCCGGCGCAGGCCTCCTGCGGCTCGAGTCCGGGGTCCCCAAGGCCACCCGTGCAGCCCTGGCGGCCCTCGGCTGGCCGATCGGCGAGAGTGATGGCGGGTTTGGGGGCTACCAGGCCATCCAGCGTTTCCCCGGGCGCTATGCGGCCGCGACTGAGATGCGCAAGGACGGCGTCGCCCTGGGGTGGTGACGTTCCTTCGTACCTAGAACTCGTCTTCCATCAGCGAACGGAACTGCTCGAAGATTTCGGCGGCACGGGCTTCCCCTGCCAGGGTCGAGGCCCCCTCGGCGGCCGCTTCGGCCCCGGGCGCGGGTGGCGGCGAGGGGACCGCGCCCAGCCGGCCGACCGCCAGTCCGTTCTGGACGAGGACAAGCACCTCACCCGCCTCCAGTCCTGCCAGGAGCTGGGCCGCCCGGGGCGGAAGATCGTCAAGGTCGAGTTGCTTCATGGCACCCCACTTTAGAGCGCCGCCGGCAGCGGGCAAGCTGCCTGGTTCACCTGCCCAGGCCGCGGATCGACGCTGCCCATGGACGGCGGGGCCCCGACAGGCGACAAGTAGGGACAGGCAACCCCGGAGACCCCGCCCATGGACCTGATCCCGGCTGGCCACGCCCTGGCGCTCTGGAGCGCCCTTCACCTCCTCCTGCTCCTCGGACTGTCTTTGCTGGTGGTTCGCCAGAGGCGTCGCCACGGGGTGGCCCTGGGGGATGGGGACGTCGCCGAACTGGCCTGCGCCATCCGCGCCTTTGGAAACGCCTCGGAATACATTCCCATGGGCCTTGTGGGCCTGGCCGCCCTGACCCTCGCCGGCGCCCCTGGCCTGGCCGTGCACATCGGCGGGCTCGTCCTGTTCGCTGGACGCCTGGCCCACGCCATCGGCCTGTCCCGCTCGGGCGAGGCCTCGCCCCTGAGGGCTGCGGGCGTTGCGGCCACCTGGGCGGCCTACATCTACCTCGCTGTCGCCCTGCTGTTCTACGCCCTGCCGTGAAGTCGCCCTCCCGGCTTGCCCCGGGGACGATGGACCGCCATATCCGGGTCATGATGTCCCACCTCGCCGCTGATCTTGTCTCCGCCGCCGTCAAGGCGGGCGCCGACGCCGCCGAAGCCATTGACGCCGAACACCAGGCCCTCTCGGTCAATGTCCGGCTCGGGGCCCTGGAAGAGGTCGAGCGCGAAGAGGCCCGGGACCTCAGCCTCAGGGTCTTCGTCGGCCGCCGCCAGGCTACGGTGTCGGGATCGGACATCTCGCCCGAAGGCCGCACCCGCCTTGTTGAGCGGGCCGTGGCCATGGCGCGCATGGCACCGGAAGATCCCTGGGCGGGCCTGGTCGATCCCGACGGGCAGGCCCGGGGACCGCACCCGGCCCTCGACCTCTTCGATCCTGCGGATCCGGATCCGGAGACCCTCGAAGGGCTGGCCCGCGAGGCCGAGGCCGCCGCCCTGGACATGCCGCGCATCGCCAACACCGAGGGCGGGTCCGCATCCTCTTCCCGGTCGGTCTGGCGCCTCGCCACCTCGAACGGCTTCTTCGGCGAGCACAGGGCCACGGGCTTCCACGTCGGCGCCTCGGTAATTGCCGGCGAGGGCGAAGGCATGGAGGGCGGATACGATGGCCTGTCCCGCCGGTGGTTCTCCGACCTGCCTGCGCCACATGAGGTCGGCCGCGAGGCGGCGCGGCGGGCGGCTGGGCGGCTGGGCGCGCGCAAGATCGCCTCGACGACGGCACCGGTCATCTTCGAGAACCGGATCGCCATGGCCCTGATTGGTCCCCTGCTCGGCGCGATCAGCGGTCCCTCCGTGGCGCGGGGGGTCTCCTTCCTCAAGGACCGGCTGGGCCAGGCCGTCTTCTCCGCCGATGTCACCCTGGTGGATGACCCCCACCTCGCCAGGGGCCTGGGCTCCGCACCTTTCGATGACGAAGGCGCCGTGAACCGACGCACGGCCCTCATCGAGGCCGGCGTCCTGACCACCTGGCTGCACAACGTCGCCTCGGCGCGCCAACTGGGCATGGCCCTGACCGGCCATGCCTCCCGGGGCAGCGCCGGACCCTCGGGCGTCGGCACCAGCAACCTGACCCTGCAACCGGGAACCCAGGAC
>CAIZKE010000183.1 GCA_903933475.1 uncultured Alphaproteobacteria bacterium
AGGCTCGCCTCCACAAGTTCGGCCGGACGGCCCCCCTTGGTGACGAGGTAGTCCTTCAGCCCGGTGCGGCTGGCCGGGGCGAAGCCGAGGCCAAAGCGCTCCCATTCCGACGCCGGCAGGCCCCGGCGCTCGAGATAGGCGCGGGCGGCGGCGCCCTGGGGTCCGGTGAGCATCCGGCTGAACCATTGGGCGGCCAGGTCCATCCAGTCGGAGAGCCCCTGCCGCTTCTTCTCGTGCTCGGCGGCGCGGGGATCGGGCGATGGAAGGGACAGGCCCGCCTCGGCCGCCAGCCGCTCCACGGCCTCGACAAAGGAAAGGCGCTCGCTCTCCTGCAGGAAGGCGATCAGGTCACCGGTCTTTCCGGACGAGAAGTCGAAGAACTGGCCCTTGTCGTCATTGACGTAAAAGGACGGCGTCTTCTCCTTGGTGAAGGGCGAGAGGCCGACGAACTCGCGGCCACGCTTCTGCAGCTTCACGGTCCGGCCGATGACGTCCGACGGCCGGAGGCGTGACTTGATCTCGTCGAGGAAGGCTTCATCGAACCGCACGGGGACAGGATAGACCGGCCCCGGCCCCTCGCACAGTCCCAGGACGGTGGGGGTCAGCTGAAACGCCGTTGACCCCTCACCCCTGAGGTCGAGCCATTGCCTCCCTAATTCCGCCCCCCAGGGGGAGGTGGCGCGCGCAGCGCGACGGAGGGGTCAACTGAGCCGCCACAGTTCGGGCAGGCGCCGCCCAGCTTCGTCTCAACACACTCAGCGCAGAAGGTGCAGATCCGGGCGTCCGGGCTGTCAGGCGGCAGGTCCCGATCACAGCATTCGCAATTGGGTCGCAGGGCGAGCATGGCGGCCTCCTATCCCTAACGCCAGTCGCCGAGCCTAAAATGACGTAGAAGTCGCGATTGGCACCAGGCGCGTGCTCCCTTCCTGCCTCCTGGGCTGGGAGAGGTATCGGTCCTTCTCAGCATCAAGTTGCGAGGCTAACCTGTTACCCAAGAATTGGGGTCGCGAAGATATGGTCTGGCTAGGAGTTATCTGCGGAGCAGTGGTTGGCTGGATAGCCGGTAACTTCGGATTGAGCGGTTTGGTTCTAGGCGCAATCGCAGGCGGACCAATCGGGGTCGGGCTCAAGCGCGCAATCCAGACAGAGATCCGGACCATTCTGAAGTTAGAGGCGGAGGCCGCCGCCCATCGCCAAACCTCAGAGATTGAGGCGCCTGCGGCTAGGCCTTCACCTGAGGTTGGTCCATCCCCCGCCGTTCCACAGTCGCCAACGCCGACACCCACGCGGGTGCCAGCCCCGATGCCACAAGTCAGCAGCCCGCCGCCGACATTCCATAGCCCCCAACCGCCAAGGGACAGCGCGATCCAGTCGATGCTTGAGGCGGCGAGGTCCTGGCTGCTCGGCGGCAATACAATCGTCCGGGCTGGTCTCGTCATCCTGTTTATCGGCCTGTCCTTCCTGGCGCGATGGGCTGCCCAGCACGACCTCTTCCCGGTGGAACTGCGGCTGGCCCTTGTCACTCTTGTCGGGCTGGCGCTGCTTGCTTTTGGCTATTCCCGCCGGGTGGCGAGACCGGCCTTCGCCCTGGCCCTTCAGGGCACTGGCATAGCTGCGATCTATCTCGCCCTCTTCGCCGGCGCCCGGCTGTTCCATGTCATACCGCCCCTGCCCGCTTTTGCTGTGATGATTGTCGTCTGTGCCCTCGGCTGCGCCCTGGCCCTTCTCCAGAACGCCCAGCCCCTGGCCCTGGCTTCCTTCCTTGGCGGGTTCGCAGTGCCAATCCTGCTTTCAGATGGCTCTGGAAACAGCCTCGTCCTGTTCAGCTATTACGCCGTGCTCAACCTGGCCGTTCTCGCCATCGCCCACTTCCGGGCCTGGCGGCTGGTCACTCTGGTAGGCTTTTTCGCAACCTTCGGCGTGGCGACCGCCTGGGGCGCGCTCAGCTACAAGCCCGCAGAATACGCCATGGCTCAGCCCTTCCTGATCGGATTTGTGCTGAACTACATCGTCGCGGCCCTGCTCTATGCCCGTAATACGGCAGGCAAGCTTGGCAGCTTTGTCGACAGCACCCTGCTGTTTGGCCCGGCTCTGGTGGGCTTTGGCCTTCAGGTCGGACTGGTCCGACACCTGGAGTTGGGCAGCGCCTTTTCCGCCCTGGGTTTTGGCGCGGCCTATCTCGCCCTTGTTTTCTTCGCCCGACGCAAGGGTTACAGGCAGAACCCCCTCCTGGCGGAATGCATGCTGGCCATCGCCCTGGGGTTCCTGACCCTCGCCATTCCCCTTGCACTGGGCGCCAAATGGACCTCGTCAGCCTGGGCCCTGGAGGGCGCCGGGGTGTTCTGGGTCGGCAGCCGGCAGTCGCGCTGGATGCCCCGGGCGTTTGGGCTGGCGCTGATGGTCGTGGCGGCCTTGGTTTTCCTTTCGAACCTAGATTCGGTGCCATCGGCCCTGGCCTTCCTCAACCCGGCCTTCATGGGCGCAGCTCTAATCGCCGGACCCCTGCTGGCCGTGGCGTGGTGGCTTCGCAAGCCCCTACCCCACAGCGGATCGCGTCTGGCGCAGGCCTACGTCGCTGCAGAAATCAAGCTGGCCAGTCCAGCCTTCCTGGTTGGATTCGGGTTCTGGGCTCTGGCCCTGGGACTGGAGGCAGCACGAAAGATCCCGGCCATGCATGCCGACGGCCTGCCAGCGGCTGTCTTTTCCGAGGGCATCCAGCGTCTGCTGTTCATGACGGGTCTTGTGGTCAGCGCCGCCTTCGCTGCGGAGTTCGGTCGCCGGGTCAAATGGCAGGTGGGCACCTGGCCGGCCCACCTGACGCTCCTGCCAATTGTACTGGTCCTGCTCCGTCAGATGGGAGGTGGAGAGCATGTCCTCTACCTGCCGGACCTTCTGTTATGGCTGGTGACCCTTGGGGCGCACTTCGCGGCCCTCTACGCCAGCGAAAGGGACGATCAGGCCAGCCTAGCGTGGCAGAAGATGATCCATGTAGGCAGCATCTGGATGCTGACCTTCTGGCTTGCTGACTGTCTCGTCCTGGGGATCGATGAGGGCAAGCTCCGGGGGACGTCATGGGCAGGGGTCATCATGCTGTTCAGCGCCAGCCTTGTCTTGGCAGGTCTGACGGCGACAGCGAACCGCGGCTCGAGGATCTGGCCCCTGAAGCAGCATGGGGAGGCTTACTTCTGGACCGCGGCCATACCGCTTGCTGTCCTAGTGTTCTTTGGCGGACTTGGAGCTAGCCTTCTGGATTCCGGTCGGACGGCGCCCTTGCCCTATGTACCGCTGCTCAACCCTCTGGAGCTGGCCCTAGGCATTGGCCTGGCTATTCTTGTGCTTTGGCGTCGGACAGTTCTGGCAAAGGGCATTGTAGGGTCAGCCTGGCTGCAATCCCGCATGGCCTTAGGCGCGCTGGCCCTGCTGGCCTTCGTCATGGCCAGCACGGTCTGGCTGCGCATCGCCCACCACTATCTCAACGTGCCCTGGACCCGCGGTGGCCTGACAGAAAACTTCATCGTGCAGACCGGTCTAGCCATCCTCTGGACGGTTCTGGCCCTGGCCCTGATGGTCCTGGCCCACAAGCGGCTTCAGCGCAGTCTGTGGCTGGTGGGCGCAGGCCTTCTGGCCCTGGTGGTCGTAAAGCTCCTGCTGGTCGATCTGGCCAATGCCGGCGGCGGCGAGCGGGTTGTGACCTTCATGGCGGTCGGCGTGCTGATGCTGATCACCGGCTACTTCGCGCCCCTCCCCCCTGCCCTCGCCAAGAAGGATGAAGGCCAATGAAGGTTCAGGCACTGTGGGTTGCGCTCGGCGTGCTGGCGATTTCGCAGCCCGCCTTCTGCGCCGACGACATGACCGAAGGCGCATACGCCTATCGCGCGCCCTTGCCGATTTTGGCCGGGGCACCCCTGCAGCGGGTGGCGATACCGCCACAGGTTCTGGTGAGACTGCAGGAGGCTGACCAGTCAGACTTGAGGATTTTCAACGCCCAGGGACAGCCCCTCTCAATGGCCCGGCTACCGGCCCGTCCGTCCCGTTCCGAGCAGGGCGAGATCGAACTCAGGCCCCTTCCGGTTCTGGGCGCGCCAGGAGCCCTGGCCGTGACCGGCGTAATTCTGCAGGTCGACGAGAAGGGGCTGGCCAGGGTGATCGGCGTCAACGGTGCCCCAGAGCCGCCGAAAACAGTGCTCCTCGGGGTTCTGCTGGACGTTAGGGGCGTCCGGGACCCCGCCACAAGGCTGAGACTGACCACTGACATTCCGGCCCAGCAGCCCGTGACCTTCCAGGTGGAGTCAAGCTCTGACCTTGCGCAGTGGAACTCCCTTGCCGAGGTCGTCGCATACCGTTCGCCAGGCGACAGATCACCCGTAACCCTGGCGCTTGCCCGTCCTGCCCTGGAAGGCAGCTATCTTCGGGTCACATGGCGCTCGGCCAACAGACTTCTCGGGCCGGTGGTCGTGCGTGGCGCCATGCTGACCACAGAACATCCGAAAACACCAAAGGTGGAGCGCGCGGAAATCAGTGGCGCCAAACGAACGGGATCCCACGAGCTGGACTTCGGCTTGCCCTTTGGAACGCCGGTGACGGCCCTGCAACTCACCCCAGCCGGCCAGAACACAATCCTTCCGATCCGCATACTGGGGCGGGCTGACAGCGAGCAGCCCTGGACCTTACTGGCCTCTGGAACGGCTTCCAGCCTGCAGGGCACAGGTGGGGCCAGGGTCAGTCCGGCGATCCCGCTGCAGGGCGGAGACTTCCGATTTATCCGGGTCGAGGCAGACAAACGGACCTCGGGCTTTACCGCGCCTCCGCGGGTCCAGGTCCAGCTTGAGCCGCGGGATGTCGTCATTCTGGTGACAGGAGGGCCGCCCTTCACAATTGCTGCGGGCCTGAAGGGCGCAAACTCGAACTTCCTGCCTCTGGACAGCCTGATGGCCGCTTCGCCCGGTGTGAACCTGGCCGACCTGCCCCTGATCGAGGGGCAGCCTCACATTCCGGTTACACCATCCGTCGACGACGGAAGCGGGGGGCTGTCCGCCAGGATCCTGATCCTCTGGGGCGTCTTGCTGGGGGCTACGGCGATACTGGGCTTCATCGCCTGGCTGGTGTCTAGAAAGCCCGCTCAGGGCATGGCCTGAGCCTCAAATATTCGCCAAACCCTTCGCCCAGAGCCGCAGGAACGAGACGCAGCAGCCGGGAGTCCTCTACCCCTGCCGTCCTGTGCGCTGCCGTCCTCCGGCGCGATCAGCAGGCCCGCCTCCACAAGTTCGGCAGGACGGGCTCCCTTGGTGACAAGGTAGTCCTTCAGCCCGGTGCGGCTAGCCGGGGCGAAGCCGAGGCCAAAGCGCTCCCATTCCGACGCCGGCAGGCCCCGGCGCTCGAGATAGGCGCGGGCGGCGGCGCCCTGGGGTCCGGTGAGCATCCGGCTGAACCATTGGG
>CAIZKE010000184.1 GCA_903933475.1 uncultured Alphaproteobacteria bacterium
AGGTTTCGCAGAGATCGGGCCCGAACTCCGCCAGCGAGACGCGCCGGAACCGTGGGACATCCGCAAGGCGATCCCATGGCAGATCGCCTAACGCGGGTCGACCCCGGGCACCCAGGATAAGCGGTGCGCGGAACCAGACCAGCCTGTCCACCCGTCCCGCCGCCACGAAGGAGGCCGCAACCTGACCGCCACCTTCCAGGAATACGCGCTCCAATCCCTCGGACCGCAGGGCCTCGAGCACCTGGTCTGGCTTCGGGCGGGTGCCCTCACCTCCCACGCTGAGAACCCTGACGCCCAGCTCGACCAGGGCCGGGTCCGCAGGTCCCGAAGCCACGATGTAGGTCGGGATGACCCGCGCCGTCCTGGCCAGCTTCGAGGCCGGGGAAAGCCGCTGCCGCGTATCCAGCACAATCCGCGCGGGTTGTGGCGCTTCGTAGCCCTCAAGCCGGACGGTCAACTCGGGGTCGTCAGCCAGGGCAGTCTCGATTCCGATCACTATGGCATCACAGGTAGCGCGGAGCCGGTGGACCTCGAGCCGGGCCGCCTCCCCCGTGATCCAGCGGCTTTCGCCTGTCGAGGTCGCGATCCGACCGTCCAGGCTGGTCGCTAGCTTGAGAGTGACCCCGCTAGCGGTCATCCTCTCCGCTCTCGCTCAGGCCTTCACGCCCGAGGAAGGTCGCGAACTCTCCCGCCTCCCGGAAGTCCCGGTAGACCGAGGCGTATCGGACATAGGCCACGTCATCGAGGGCCTTGAGCTGCTTCATGACCATCTCGCCCACTACGGAAGACGCCAGTTCGGTTTCCCCCAGGCTCTCGAGTTGGCGCACGATCTGCGAGAGCATCCGCTCGATGCGTTCCGGTTCGATGGGTCGCTTGCGCGTCGCGATGGCGACGGACCTTCCTAGCTTGTCCCGGTCAAAGGGCGTGCGCCGTCCCGACCGCTTCAGGATGGTGAGCTCGCGGAGTTGGACGCGCTCGAAGGTGGTGAACCTGCCGCCACATTCCGGGCAGAGGCGCCGCCGGCGAATAGCCGCACCGTCGTCTGACGGCCGGCTGTCCTTCACCTGGCTCTCAATATGTCCACAGAACGGGCAACGCATGATCTGGCCCCTCCCGGCTGGGCCAACCCCTATTAGGGACCTCAGCCGTAGATAGGAAAGCGTTTCGTCAGGGCCAGGACCTCGCTCCCGACCTTGGCCTCCACGGCGGAATTGTCCCCGCCCGCGGCCACGCCGTCCAGCACCTCGCCGATCCAGCGGCCCACCTGCCGGAACTCGGCCTCGCCGAAGCCGCGGGTCGTCCCGGCCGGAGTTCCGACCCGAATGCCCGATGTCTGGACGGGCGGGAGGGGGTCGAAGGGAATGCCGTTCTTGTTAGTGGTGATGCCAGCGCGCTCAAGGGCAACCTCGGCGTCTGCCCCGCTCACACCCTTGGGCGTCAGGTCCACCAGCATCAGGTGGCTGTCCGTGCCGTTCGAGACGATCCGGAAGCCAGCCTGCTGCAGGCTATCGGCCAGGGCCCGGGCGTTGTCGATCACCTGCTGGGCATAGACCTTGAACT
>CAIZKE010000185.1 GCA_903933475.1 uncultured Alphaproteobacteria bacterium
AGTACGGCGCCGGCCCGGACCGAGGCCGGAAGAATGACGGCGCTGGGCGTGATGGTCGCCGCTCCCAGGCATCCAATCCGCATGACCATCCCCCATTTTCATTTTCAAGTATGGGATCAATGCGCTTCGAAGGGCTAGATTCAAGCCTGTTTCCTCGCGCACCGAGTTGCAGGTATGCTCGTCTTGTCAGTCCTGTCCTAGGGAGGAGAGAGCCCGTGCATCGTCATCTTGTCGCCAGCTTCGCCAGCCTGCTCCTGATCCTCATGCCGCTTGCCGCCGCAGCGGCGCCCTTGCCGACGAGCGGAAAGACCCCGATCGCCACGCTCGCCAAGGATCCAATGACCCGGGAGGTGCTGGACGCCTACCTGCCCGGCGTACAGTCGCATCCCAAGTATTTCGACTTCCAGTGGCTGACGCCCCGGGAGCTGAAGCGGTTCGATCCCAGGATCACGGACGACGCACTAGCGCAGATGGACAAGGCCCTGGCCGCCACCCGGGCCCCGCCGTCGGTCGAGACGACGCCGATCTTCCTCCTCGCCGCGCGTCCTGAGACCCGGGCGGTCCTGGAGACCTACCTGCCCGGCATGCTGCAGCACCCGAACTATCCGAAGTTCCGGTACATTTCACTGAAGGCGCTGCAGGGGTTCGACCCGCGCATCTCTGACGAGGCCCTGGGCGTCGTCCAGGCCGAACTGGAGGCTGCAGGCGCCTTGGAGACGGCAAGGAGCAAGTAGATCACGCGAAGGGGTCGGTCCCGGCCCGCATGAGGGGGGCGATGCGGTCCGGTTCCGGGCCCTGGGGGTCGTCGTAGGGGTAGAGAGGCCGGCCGATGATGCGGTCAAGTTCCGGATGGCGGTCCAGCAGGTCCTGCGGCAGCCGGCCGCGGTAGTTGATCATGGTCCGCATGTAGGGACGGAAGTAGTTCTGCACGAGGGTGACGCGCAGGCCCGGCGTGGTCCGGGGGGCGGCCCCGTGCCAGGTGGCGCCGTTCCAGATGGCCAGGGAGCCGGCCTTGCCGATGATGGGCACGGTGCGGAAGGGCGTCTCGCCCAGGCGCCCTTCATGCGGCAGGGTGGCGCGGCCATAGTGATGGCTACCGGGCACGAAAACGGTCGGTCCGTCCTCGACCCCCGCGTAGTCCGTGGCCAGCCAGGAAGCGTTGCACATGTGGGCGATGGTCCCGCTGCCCGGCGGCAGGCCATGGGAGTCGCTGTGGAGGCCCAGGGCGCCGCCGTCGGGGCCTTTCAGGATCCAGGTCTGGCCGCCAAAGACGGCAGAGCCGCCGCACAGCCAGCGCACCAGGGCCAGGACCACCGGGTTGGTCGCCGCCTCGATGAAGACCTCGTCCTCCTCGATCAGGTCCCAGCCCTTGCCCTGGGTGTTGACCCTCGGAAGGGGATCGGTCCGCCAGTCGCCGATGCGTGCGCCGGTTCGCGTCTCGAACGTGCGGAGAATAGCGTCGCGCAGACGGTCGACGAACCCCTCCGAGGCGCGCATTTTCTCAGGCGGCACCACGGTCACCCCATAGGCCTCGAGCTCGGCCACGTGGCCGAAGAGGTCCCAGGCCGCAAGGTCCCGCATCAGGGGATCGAGGTTCGGCGCAGCGCCATAGTCGGCCATGGTCATGTGGGTGTCCTCAGGCATTGGCGGCGGGGTTCCGGGGCCCCCGATAGTCGACCTCGGGATCCGAGGCCGCAAGCTGCCGGGCGTGCTCGCTGTAGCGCCAGTCAAAGTCGGCATTGAGGGACGCCGGCCGGGAAAGGGAGAGTTCTCCGATCGGCGTGACCGGCTTGTCGGGATCGGTGGTATTCCCGTCCACCATGCCGAGGCCGCTGAAGGTGCGGAAGCCGACAAGGCCCTTGAGCTTGGGGGAGAGGGCGGCGAGTTCAGCGTCGGTCAGGCAGGCCAGCTGGGTCTCCTGCTGGCGCATCTCCGGGCGGGCGTAGAGGATTCGGCTGGCGAGGCGGGTCCCCGGCTGGGTGCGCTTGCCACCCGAGTGCAGGACCCGGCTGTCGGTGACCAGGCAGGTTCCCGCCGGCGCCGTCAGGGCCACGATCCGTTCCTCTGCCAGGTGCGCGTAGTTGCTGTCGGGCCGGACGAGGTTCCGACCCAGGGCGTCCCGGTGCGAGCCGGGAACAATGTAGGTGCCACCCTCCTCCAGGCCGAAATCGGTGTAGAGCCAGATCAGCAGGCAGTAGAGTGGGAAGGGCGGGTGCGGCAGGGGCACGAAGCCCTGGTCCTGGTGCAACTCCTGCAGGCCACCACGCTCGTGGACCAGGGATCCATGTGCAGTGGCGAGGTGGTATCCCGCCCCAAGAATCCGCGAAACCAGGTCCTCCACGAGTGGGCCGCCCTGGGCGGCCGAGGGCTCGAAGGCCGACAGGTCCCGGAAGACCTGCCCCTTGGCCAGGAGGTTGAAGATGGTCTGGGAGTGGCCGTGATTGGCGCGCCGGGCCACGCCGGCGGCGCGCTCAGCCTCCGCCTGGTCCACCAGCCTGTCGACCTGGGCCCGCACCTGGTCCGGCGACATAGCGTCGGCCACCAGGCAATAGCCCCAGCGGATGAAGTCGGCCTCCAGCTGTTCCTGGTCGCGCGTGGGCGCGGGAAGCTCGGGAAAATCCGTGCTGGGCCGAATGCGCTCGCGCGCCCGGGACAGGCCCGAGAGTTGGGACCCGGAGTGAACCTGCCGGCCGTAGGTTATCCGCCGCGGCCAGGCGCCTTCGGCGACGCGGTCAGCGCCCGCCTCGCCCTCTGGCGTCCCGGCGGCGACGACAGCCTGCAGGCGTTCGATCTCGGCGCGGAGTTGGGCGATCTCCTCAGCAGCCGAGGGCGTCGGGGCGGTGGTGACCCCCTGGTCCTTCAGGGTTGGAGTGACGGAGTCCATGTCAGGCCGTCCCCTCCGCGACCAGCTTTGCCCGCATGGCCGGGTCGATCGCCGGATAGAGGTGGGGGCTCCACTTCGAGGCGATCCCGAGGTCGCGGCCCTCGCGCTGCCAGTTGTCCTCGCCGGGACGGGTGCGCACCAGGCCCCAGGCCAGCAGGCTGTCGGCGTTGTCGCGGACGCTGGCCTCGACGCTGTGCGGTTTCAGGCCCAGCTGGGTGATCGCCTTCTCCATCACGGAGACGGGCGACCGGTAGCGGCGACCTTCGCGAAAGTCCCCGCCGATGCCGCACCCCGGGTAGAGCCGCTGGAGCAGGGCCTGGAGGTCCTCCTGGAACATCAGGCCGCTCTCGTCGGGTGCCACGAGGTTGTAGCGTTCGCCGTTGCGATTGCGGTCGGACTCCGCCGCCAGGACCTGGGTCTCGGCAACGTCCCGGACGTCGACGATGTTCCAGTACATCCGCGGATGGCCATAACCCTCCAGCATGTCGCCGATCCGGGTCTGCCAGCTCCAGGGGCGCTGGTGGGAAGCCGACAGGAGCGGGCCGATCACGTGGCAGGGGCAGATGCCAAAGGCGGCGAGGCCAAGCCGGTCCGCCTCGGCGTAGACGAAGCGCTCCGACTCCAGCTTGGTCATTGCGTAGGCGACTTCCCGGTTGCGGGATACCGTCTCCAGGGACCAACTCGCTTCAGGCCGGCGTCGGTCGGCGTGCATATCCGCGGTCGAGGCCTCGGTGTAGAGGTGCCCCTCGTCCGCCGGGTGAGCGACCGCGGCGAAGGAGCTGGTGTAGACGAGCCTGCGGATGCTCCCGGCTGCCGTGACGCTGTCCATGAGCATGCGAGTGGCGAGCAGACCGCCATCAAACACCTTCTGGGGCGTCGATCCCTCGAGGTTGCCCATCTCGGCAGCGGCGTGGAAGACGCCCTGGGCCCCCCGGAAGGCCTCGTCATAGGCGCCCGGCACGGTCATGTCACAACGATAGAGACTGACGGATCCCGGACCCTCGTGGCCGATGGCGGAGAGGTGGGCGGTGTTGGCCAGGATGCCGGGGTCGCGAACACAGGCTCTGACCTCGTAGCCGCGCCGGACCAGGATCCTGACGATATGCGAGCCGATGAAGCCGGCGGCGCCAGTGACGACGACCGGACCCCCGTCCGGACGGATGGGAGAAGTCATGGGCGTTTCCTCCACGTCTGGTCACCTGACTGAGCGCTTCTCGCCGGCACCAGCGTTTGCCTTATGGGTAAAGCCTGACCCGAATTCCCGCGACCATCAACCGATTTCGCAGGTCGCCCCACATACCCAATCCAGAATTCGACTGAGCTTGCGAGCCAGTCCGGCCGCGACTGAAGACGGCCCGCGTCCAGCGGACCTGGGAAAAGGCCCTTGAAACCCGCCCTAAATCTGCAAACCGGCTTCAATGGCGCCATCGACGCCCGATAGCGCAAAATTTCTGAATGCAAGCCCCAGCATGCGATGGTAGCCTTGGCTCAGCAAACCACTTGCTCAAAAGTGGTGGCGACAGGGAGGCTCAGGACCATGGAACAGGGCTCGACTCTTCGTAAGCTCACCGATGACGAAAAGCGGCGGTTCTATGCCGACGGCTACGTGATCGTCCGACAGGCGGTTCCGAAGGCCCTGGTCGAGGCGGCGCGCAACAGGATCCGCGGCGCCGAACGCGGCGAGAATCTCTGGATGGACACAGCCCTGACCGACCTGGTCAACCGGTCGGACCTGACCCCCGTCCTCAACGACGCGCTCGGGCGCTTTGACCCGCCCAGCGCCTGCCAGGTGGGAATCCTGAAGCGCAGGGACCCGGGCGAGTCCTTCAACAACGTCGGCTACCGGGACTGCGACATGCCCTATTTCGGGGCCGAGTTGCACATGGACGGGAACATCACCATCCGGTCGCCCCAGGAGCCCATGGAGGGGACACCGGAAGAGATTTACCGGCGGCACATTGCCTCCGGCCCGCTGGGCGACATCGGCCGTAGCGCCGAGGTGCTGGGGCACAACCACACGCCCCTCTTCCAGGATCCGGAAATGACCTTGTCCCTTGGAAGCTTCAACGCCTTCCTCTTTGTCTGCCTGAATGACCAGACAGAGGAGGGCCGGGGACAGACCATGGTCCTGCCGCGCTCCCACCACGCCAGCGAGCAGTTCTTCCAGTGGCAGAGGGCGCAGAACGGCTGCATCGGCCCCGAAGGCCCGGGCTGGTCGCGACTGGACACCAAGGCGCAAAACCGCTGCGGCATGGTCTACATGCCGGACACGATGCGGGACGCGTTCACGAACGCCGATAGCCTGACAACACCCGACGGAAGGCGATGGCCAAAGCCCACGCCGGTGCTCATGGAGCCAGGCGATGCCTGCATCGCCACCTACCACATCCTGCACTCTGGCTCGCGGAATGAGCGGGGGACGGAGTCCCGCAAGAACATCATCTTCCGGATCCGCAACAAGAGCCGCCAGCCGGGACAGGTGCTGACCGGTATCTCCGACCATCCGGACCGGGGCTGGAGCGGAGAGTGGCTGGAGTACGAGCCAGGCAACAATCCCTGGGAGCGCTCCAAGAACGCCATGTGCGACCAGTGGGCGGAGTGGGAGGGCATGGCCGGGGCTGTCGCCGAGGGGCGCAAGTCCGCCGAGACCGCCAAGGCATGAGCACCGTTCCGGTCGAATTCACCCCCGACTTCATCGCCGCGGCGAGCCCGCGCGAGGCCCAGCTCTATGCCGACTTCCTCCAGAGCGGGGAGCCCTACCGCAGCCTCTACCGGACAGGGGTGCACACCGCCGCCAAGGGCGGGTTCAACCATGACCCGAGCCAGGCTCCCGCAGACCTGCCGACCCCCGGGATCGACCTGGAGGACGAGGACCTCTACTTCAACACCTCGGGCGCGGCCCAGGCCTACTGGAAGGACGCCGAACTGCCCCGGCCGGTGCGCGACATCGCCCGCCTGCGCCAGGACCTGAAGACCTGGGGCTACTGCCTGATCGCCGACGCCCTGTCGCCCGACCAGCTGGCCCGTATGCGACGGCGGGTGGAAGACCAGGCTGAAGCCGAACGCCTTGCAGGGCTTGCCGTCTGGCAGGGATCGGCTCCGCGTCCGGATGAGGCCCTGCCCCGCCTGCAGTTCATCCACTGCCTGATCAACAAGGGCGAGCAGTTCGTCCAGTGCGTGGAACACGACCCCGCCGGCGTGCAGGGCGGGCCCGTCATCGAGCAACTGCTGAATGAGACCATGGGGCGCGACTTCCTGATGTCGTCCTTCATCGCCATCATCAGTCAGCCTGGCAACAATCCCCAGGGCCTGCATATGGACCAGGGCACGGCACCCTTCCACCTGGCCGAAGCCCCCTTCACCATGAACACCATGTTCATCCTGGCGGACACCTCGGCGAAGAACGGGGGCACCCTGGTGGTGCCGGGCTCGCACCGTCTGATGGCCGACATCCCCCCTGGCCAGCCGATCACCACGCCGCTTCCCCCGGCCATCAACCTCGAGGCGCCGGCGGGGACCGTGATGATGTTCGAGGGCCGGCTCCTGCATGGCACCGGGGTCAACCGCAGCAATGACCTGCGCCCCATCCTGGTGATGAACAGCGTCAAGCCCTGGATGCGGCAGCAGGAGGTGCACCTGATGTCCACCCGGCGGGAAGTGCTGGAGTCGGCCTCCTCCAAGCTGCTCTACCGCCTAGGCGCCCTGACCGGTTACGGCGGGGTCGAGGGGGCCTGGAACGGCTCGGAATACCAGGTGGTCCAGCGCCTCATGATGGATGCAGGAACCTACCTGCGGATCGGCGAGCTGGGACCCGACTCCCCGCCCGAGGCCCTGGGCGCCGAGTATGGCTGGCGGTTCGGCGACACCGCCCGGCGCCAGGCCCGGCATCAGCCGGCCACGCGCCCGGAGATCCGCACCCGGTACGAGGGCCTGGAGCCGCCCTGGCGGCGGCCAGAGAAGCCAAGGTTCCCGCGGGGGAGCTGAGACGGCTTCAACCCGTCACACACCTCTGTCAGGCTGGACCGAGACCAGAGGAGTCGCCCGATGATCATCGCCCTGCTCGCCGCCGCAATCGCAGCGTCCGGCTGTGACCTGGAACGACCCTCGGGTGCCCCGGGGTGTACGCGCCAGGCCGTGGACGCCCTACCCATGACCGCACTGCAGGCGCTGGGCACCCACAACAGCTACAAGAGCGCCATCGCTCCGGCCGAAATGAAGCTGCTGAGGGCGGCAGCCCCGAAGACGGCAGACAGCCTGGACTACAGCCATCCTGCCCTGACCGAGCAACTGGACGCTGGCGCCCGGCAACTGGAGCTGGACATTGTGCGGGACCCGGAGGGCGGTCGCTGGTCGCGGCCCCTGGGCCTGAGGATGGCTGGCGGCGGCGACTACGACGCCAGTCCCATGGCCTCGCCGGGCCTGAAGGTCATGCATGTTCCAGACATCGACTACCGCAGTGTCTGCGCCACCTTCCGGGCTTGCCTGGAGGAGGTTCGCGCCTGGTCGGCGCGCCATCCGGATCACCTGCCCCTGCTCATCATGATGAACCTGAAGGACAGCCAGATCCCCTACCCGGGTGCGACGCCCCTCCTGCCCTTTGATGCCGCAGGCATGGACGAGGTGGACGCAGAGATCCGTGCGGTCTTCGGGAAGGACCGGCTCATCACCCCGGACCGGGTGCGCGGCTCGCGGGCGACCCTGCGCGAAGCCGTCCGGCAGGGCGGATGGCCGTCCCTGGGCGCGGCCCGGGGAAAGGTCTTCTTCGCTGTCGACGAGGGGCCAGGGAAGGTGGCGCTTTACAGTCAGGGCCGTCCCTCGCTGGAAGGGCGGGCAGCCTTCGTCAACACCGACAGGTTTGAGGCGCCCTACGCCGCCTACGTGACCCTGAATGACCCGGCGAAGGACGGCCCACGCATCGCTGAGGCCCTGAATCTCGGAATGGTCGTCCGCACCCGCGCAGATGCCGACACGGTAGAGTCGCGAACCGGGGACCGCAGCCGACGGGACGGGGCCTTCGCCTCTGGCGCGCAGTACATCTCGACGGACTACATGACCCCGGACCTGCGGCTCAGCGACTACTCGGTCGCCCTGCCCGGGGGTGGGACTGGTCGGCGGGCGCCGGGGGTCAGACCATAAAGCCCAGGTCCCGGCGGGAGAAGTTGCCGAGGTTGGGGAAGATGGTGAGCAGCTCGGCGTCTGCGAGTCCAAACCACTTCCCGAGGGTCGAACCCACTTGGTAGACCGACGTGGTGGGAATGAGAATGTTCCCGCTCATGTTTGGGTTGCTGAAGCCCGCACGGTCGACGCCGACGGTTGGAAACTGGCCGAAGACGTCCCGGCCCCGGACCGCACCGCCCATGATGAGCTGGTGACCGCCCCAGGCGTGGTCTGTCCCGTCACCGTTGGACGTGAAGGTCCGGCTGAAGTCCGACATGGTGAAAGTGGTCACGCTGCCCCGCATGTTCAGCCCGCCGATATTGCCCAGGACCCCGTCGAAATAGGCCATGGCATGCGCCACCTTGCCCATCAGGTTGGTGTGGGTGGTGTTCTGGTTGTCGTGGGTGTCGAAGCCGCCAAGACCGACGAAGAAGACCTGGCGGGTCACGCCCAGGGCGGTCGCGGCGGCCACAGACCGGGCGACTGTCATGAGCTGGGTGGCGAGTGAATTGGCCTCAACGGCGCCTGTGACGGGGTTCGTGTAGTTGGACGGCGGCGAGATCGACGCCGCCGGGCCGCTGGCGAAGGCGGTGTTCAGGGCCTGGGCGGCATCCATGGCCCGGCGGGTCATGGCGCCATGATCCTGGGCGAACAGGCTGGTCCCCGAACTGTCGCGGATGGACTCTGCCAGGGTGCGGGCGGCGGTCTGCGAACCGTAGAGCGTGCTTCCGGACGCTGCATTGGGCAGGATCGCCGGCTGGGCCGAGGTGTTGATCTGGTACTGGACCGCCGTATTGCCGGCCAGGAAGACGGCGTTACCGTTCGCCGAAACCGCCGTGAAGACAGCGCTGGAGCCGTTCTGGGCCAGCATGGTGTCCGCCATCAGGCCGCCCCAGCCCCGCTTGGCGCCCTCGGCCGCACCGGATTGCCAGATTGAGACCTGATCGTTGTGTGACATCAGGTTCGGCGGCAGGCTGACGCTGCGGTTGTTGTACTGGGCCTTGGTGGTGGGAACGATCAGCGGCCCCACATTGGCGAGCACAGCCAGGCGGCCGGCGTTCCAGGGGCTGGCAGCGCCCTGGACCAGGGGCGACATGGCCGGATGCAGGGCGAAGCTCCGGCTGGAGGCGTTGGTCCCGGCGGGCACGGGGTTGGGTGTCTGGGGCGTGATGGGCAGGACGCCGCCAAGGAACTCCGGCGTGCTCCGGGTCACGGTGCGGGCCGTGACCGGCGAGACGCTGCCCACGGCGGCCGGCACCGTACCGGGAGGCATCAGGGCGATCGGGTCATTTCCCGTGTTCCGGGCCGCAAAGTACCGGCTCCAGGAGTCCGAGTCCGTGGCCAGGACCATGTTGTTGCTGTCATTGCCGCCGAACAGGAAGATGCAGACCAACGCCTTGTAGCTGGTTGGGACCGTCTGGGCCGCCGCCGAGCCCAGGGTCGCCATCTGCAGGGCGAAGGGGGCCGCGACCCCCAAGGGTGCCGCCGCCGCAATCATCTTGAGGAGGTGCCGCCGCGTGGAGGGAGAATATCGGGTCATCCTGTGCGCCTCACCTTTGGACCAGGTATTCCGGGGACGTCATGACGAGCAGGACCGCCGCCTTCACGCGGTTGGTCTTGGCCTGGCTCGCCTGGTTCAGGTCTGTCGGCGAAATCGTGTAGGCGTTGAGAGTGTCGAGGACCCGCTTGCGCAGGGCGCTACTCATCTGGCCGGCCAGCAATAGACGATTCAGCCGGTCCGCCAGCAGGTCTGGCTGATCTGCAATCAGGACCTCATTGCTGAGCGAAAGCCGGACGTCGTTTCCGGCCCCGATCCCGGTGCTGATCGTCTGCTCTACCGCGTTGACGTATCCAGCGTTGGTGACCTCGTTGACGATCTGGAACTCGGGGGCGGCGAGGTTCCGGGACCCGAGGACCGTGGTGGCGGGCGGGACATAGCCGGGACGCCAGAAGTTGAAGACTGAGCTTGCGAGAAGGGGCGACTGGCCGAGGGAGGTGTTGGCGCTGGTCGAACGCACCTGCCACTTGCCACTCAGGGAGTTCCCCTGGAAGGCGCGCAGCATGTGGGTCATGCGGATGACCGGTTCGCGCAGCTTGCCATAGGCAGGGTCCTCCGCGCCGGTAGCGTTGCGCGCCTCGGGATCCATCAGAATGGCGGTGACGACCGCGCCCATGTCGCCACGCACCCCGGAGCCATTGTTGTTGAACACGCCGGCGACCCGCTGGACATAGGCGGGCGAGGGATTGCTGGTCACCAGGCGCTGGATCAACTGCCGCGAGACGAAGGGCCCGGTGTTCGGGTGATTGAACAGGGTGTCCAGGGCGATCTTCAGGTCACCCGGACCGTCAACCGTCGCCGAGGCGGGAATGGTTGTGCCCAGGAAGGCCTTCTGGGAGGTGGAATGGTACTGCGGATAGAAGATCATCTGCCGCACCTTGGAGTCCGGATCCGGGTTCCCGCCGAAGAACGTCGAATTCGACGGCGCAGGGCTGTACCAGGACCAGCCCGTGAAGACCTTGGCGAGGCCCGAGATGTCGGCCGGGGTGTAGGAGGCCAGGGGCTTTCCACTGAGGTCTGTCTTGGGCGTTCCGTCCAGGTTCAGCTGATACAGGCCGAGGGTCATCAACTGCATGACCTCGCGGGCGTAGTTCTCGTCCGGCGTCCGGGTTCCCGCCGCATCCTCCTTCATATTGCCGAGATAGGTGAGGTAACGCCCCATCATCGGGTTCAGGGTCACCTTCTCGAGGAGGTCCCGGTAGTTCCCGAAGGCGTTGACAGTCAGCATGTCGTAGTAGGCGCCCGCGCCCCGCGGATCGACGACGTCGGAGGCCAGAGAGATCACGAAGATCTGGGAATAGGCAAAGGCGACCCGCTCCCGGAGCTGGTCTGGACCCGTCACTGAGGCTAGCCACCAGCTTTCGACGAAGTGGTCGTAACTGAGTGTTGCGTTGGGCGAGGTCACCCGCAGTTCGGCGAGCCGGGCGTCCAGGTAGGCCTGGTGGGAAACCGAGGGCGCCGGCATGCTGATCTGGGCCCGGATCCAGGACTCCACCGTGCCGGCGCGGACCGAGGCAATGTCGGCTTCGGTCGCACCGAAGGTCCCTTGGGCGAGCAGGCGACCTGCCTCCGCCTCCGTGGGGCCTGGGATTAGCGCAGGGCCCGTCCCGGTGGAACCGCCACCACCGCCACCGCCGCCACAGGCGGCGAGACACAGGCAGGCCGCGATCAAGATCCAGATGCGATGCGTCATCCTTCCCCCTGTCCCGTCGAAGGCCGCCAATCCCTTCCGCGAGCCCAGGGATGAGGGACGCACGAGGGGGTTGTTAACTTATTACTCAACAGCCTAAAGATGTGGTTATCCAAGCCACAGAAGCGACCGGCGGTCATGCTCCGGTCCTGTCCTGGCCCTGGGTGTCCTGCAGGATGAGCCCAGAAGACCTCCGGTCGATTCGGCAGCGCCGCAGCACCTGCACCTCGCGTCCCGGACGGTCCACACCGGGCGTGGCCAGATAGGTGGCGAGTCCCGTAGTGCGGGACAGTTCCAGGCGGACGTAGCCCTGATGGAGATTGTCCGTCCAGAGAACCTCTGGGTTGTGATCGGCAAGGGCCTGGTCGAGCCGTCCTGCGGTCGCCACCCCAAACCCGCTCTCCACGAAGTCGCCCGGCGAGGTGACCCCGGCGGTTCCGATCTCGACACCGGCGGGCCGTCCTTCCCCGTCTGCAAGCTGGTTGGCCCAGAAGCTGTGGCTGTCCCCGGTCAGGAAGACGAGGTCTGTCGCACCTGCATCCCGGGCAGAAGCGTAAAAGCGTTCCCGCGCCCACGCGTAGCCATCCCAGGTGTCCGGATAGAAGGGCAGGTTCATGCGCCCCTTCCAGGCAAGGACGGCGGCTGCAGGATTGGCGGACGCTGAGGGGCCTGAAGGGTCCGGGACGAGGCCGAGGGCGACGACATCCGGAACCCGGGTCCGGGCGATGGGCATGGGGTTGCCGACCAGCCGCCAGGGCTGTCCGGCCGCGACCGAGGCCCGCCAGGCGGCCGACAGGTCCGCCTCCTGGTCCGGGCCGATCAGTCGCCTGCCGGGGGCGCCGATCGTCTCGCGCTCGAGGGCTTCGGCGTCCTCCCGGCGCTTCACCTTGTCGCGCCAGTCCGAATAGTCGACCTGCAGGGCCCGGGCGGTATGCCGGGTCTCCAGGGTGCAGAGGGTGGCGAGGTCGCCAAAGACGTAGCTGCGCCAGAACTGGGCCCGGGTCCGGCCCGGGGCGGGATCACGGATCGGCATCCATTCGTAATAGGCCTGGAGGGCGGCTTCGCGCCGGGCGGCCCAGTCGCCCTCCGTCGCCGGCTGATGGTTCTCCGCGCCGCCTGTCCAGGGGTTGTTGGCGCTCTCGTGGTCGTCCCAGCAGCACAGGAGCGGCTTGGCGGCGAGCATGGCCTTCGAGCCGGCGTCGCTCTTGTACTGGGCGTGGCGGGTCCGGTAGTCGGACAGGGTCACGATCTCCCCGGCGGGCTCATGGACCCGCCCGAGGGTCCGGGCCGTCTCGGACCCCCAGCCATCGCCGGCGTATTCATAGATGTAGTCGCCGGTATGCAACACCACATCCACCGCCTCATCCACGGCGATGGCGGCATAGGCGTTGAAGTAGCCGAAGGCGTAGTTTGAACAGGAGACCAGGGCCACGCCCAGGCGGTCCAGCCTTCCCCGGGGAAGCGTCTGCGTCCGACCCACGGGCGAGGTCTCTCCGAGGGCACGGAACCGGTAGACATAGCGGCCGCCAGCATCCAGTCCACTCGCGAGGACCTTGACGGTGAAATCCCTTTCGGGACCCGTCCGGAGCCGTCCGCGCCTGAGGGGGCGGGAGAAGCTCTCATCCGCGGCGATCTCCCACTCCACCTCGACAGGCGCGGTCGCTGTGACCCGGGTCCAAAGGACGAGGCTTGAGGCGTCCGGGTCGCCGCTCGCCACCCCGTGCCGGAAGACGTCCTGGGAGGCGGCGTGGGCCGCTTCCGCTGTCGACAGGCCCAAGGCGAGGGTCGCAGCGGACAGGCCTGCCATGGCCTCGCGGCGACTGGGTGCGGTGAGTTCGGTCATGGCGCGCTCCGGTGGCGGGTATGCGAATCCTTACCTTGGCGCCGAACTGTGTCCGTTGGACGAAGATCGAGACCTTTAGGCGCCCACCCAGTTGCCGTGGAAGCCGAAGGGCACCCGGCGGGGGACCCTGGCGATCGCCACTGGGCCGCGATCGATGTCGGAGGCGTCGAGCACGACGAGGTCGGAGCGATTGTCTGCAGCCCGCCAGACGACGGTGGTCAGCCAGCCATCGCCTTCCGCTGCGGTCTCGGAGCGGGGGGCGAAGACCGGTTCCGAGACCTGGTCGCCCGGCTCGAAGTTGCAGACCTTCCGGACGCCGGTTGCCAGGTCGATGTGGGCGATGGCGTTCATCTTCACCGACTTCGCCCCCGTCGTGTCGGCGGCATAGTAGCCATGGCGGTAGGACAGGCCGGTGAACCGCTCGTCGAGCCTGGGGAACTCGGAGTCGAGGTCGTCGATCGCCGTTTCCTTCACCTGGTCGGTGGTGCCGGTCAGGTCGAACTCCCAGCGGGTCAGGCGGGCACCACTGCGTGAGCCGGGCCGGCCGTCGGCCAGGGGGAAGAGGGGTGCGGCATCGTAGAGGCAGACCTCGGCGATGATCCGGTCGCCCTCCTCGCGGGCGTTCATCGGATGGAAGACATAGCCCGGCTTGGTGGTGAACCAGCGGATGGCCGAGACATCGTCGCCGCGCCTCATGAGGCCCACATAGGACGGCTTGTCCGGCTCCCAGGCATAGCCCGGCAGGCCCTTCATGGCCCGTTCCAGGCTGCCCGTGAGGGGCATGACCGGGAAGAGGACGTAGTTTTCGGTGACCAGGAAATCATGGACCATGGCCGAGTACGGGGCCTCGAAGTCAGTGCGGCGCACGACCTTTCCGGAGGCGTCCGTCACGCCGTAGCTCATGGTGGTGGAGAAGGGACGGTCGCCGACGCCATAGCCGAACCAGACCATCTCGCCGGTCTTCGGATCCAGCTTGGGATGGGCGGTGACCCGTCCGGCGTACTCGGTTGCATAGCCCCGGGACTCCAGGGTGTCGCAGTCAAGCTCGAAGGGCATGTGCCCCTCCTCCAGGGCCAGAAGCCGGCCCGCGTGGAAGAGGATGTTGGTATTGGCCACGCCGCTGTCCTTCCCCGCGGTCACGGGGTCGCTCAGCATGGGGTTGAACCCGCCGAACAGGGCCCGGCCATGCTCGCGCTCGAGCTCCCACTTCGGAGTGCGGACATAGCGGTTGCGGTAGGTCACCTTGCCGCCGTCGATCCGGAAGGCATGGACCATGCCGTCGCCGGTGAACCAGTGGTAGTGCGGATCCAGGGGCTGGAACTGGGGATTTGGACCTGTGCGATAAAGCGTGCCTTCAAGGCCCGCCGGGATCTCGCCCACCACCTCGAGGTCAAAGTCATCCTCGGACCGGAGCGGTGCGAAGTTTCCGTTCAGGTAGGGATTGCCGCGGGTCTTCTCGCTCATCGGGGTCTCGCCTCAGCAGGATTACGTTGTAAAGTGGTGAACCTTCCGGCGTCGGGACGCAAGTCCGGCGATGCCGGGTCCTGGAGACGGCATGCCGCGCATTTTGTCAGACGCCGACGTCGCTGATTTCCGCGCCCGCCTCTGTGCGGCGGCGGAGGACCAGTTCGCTGAGCATGGCATCGAGGCGGTGA
>CAIZKE010000186.1 GCA_903933475.1 uncultured Alphaproteobacteria bacterium
CCTGCAGAAGTTTGATTCCGCCGGAAAGCTGCTCTTCTCCCGGGATCTGGGGGCGTCGGATGAAGCCTCAGGCCTGACCATGTCCGTCGCCGATGACGGCCGGATCGCCATCGCCGGCAAGGTCAAGGGCCAGATCATCGGCGCCGGGACAGGCACCATCAACGAGGCCAAGGGGACCACCACCGACAGCTTTGTCACCGTCTACAATGCCGCCGGCGAGGAACTCTGGACCCAGAAACGAGGGTCTGTCGGCGATGACGAGGCCACGCACCTGGCCTGGGACTCCGCCGGCAAGCTCTACGTCGCGGGCAATAGCAGCGGCGGCCGGGGCGGGCAGGCGGGTCTTGGGCTGTCCGACGTCTATCTTGAGACCTACGCGCAGGCCGCCGACAACAAGGTGACCTATTCCGCGGCGACCATAGCCGGGACCGCCGGCAAGGATGTGGCGCGCGGCCTCTACATCAATGGAACGGACCTCTATCTCGCCTCGAACGATGGCGGATTTGGCGTGGTCCGGCGGTTTGACCTCTCCAGCGGCGACCCCGTCCTCGCTACGACCCGCGATCTTGGGAGCCTGAAGGGCGGCGACCTGACCGGGATCGGCATGGCCGGCGGCCGCATTGTCGTGGCCGGCAACACCTCTTCAGGCGACCTCGACGCCGGAAGCGTGACCCGGGCCTATTCCGGAGGCCAGGACGCCTTCATCGCGCGGCTGTCGACTTCGCTCAACTCCTCCGGCCAGGACCGCCTGACCTTCTTCGGCGGGCAGGGAGACGACACGGCCACGGGCATGGCCATTGCCAATGACCGGGTCTTCCTGACCGGGACCACAAAGACGGATCTTCCGTCCCTGCCGGCTGTCGGAAAGGTCGATGGCTTCCTGGCGCAGATCAACCCGACCAATGGCGACATCGAGTGGTCCCGGCGGTTTTCGGGCAAGGACGGTTATGTCGCGCCCTCTGCCATTACGGTCGATGCGGCGGGGGCAAGTGTCCTCGATCGCCTCGGCCTGCCGACGGGCGCGATCAACGCCGGCGACTCCCTCCGTCTCGACGCCATCAGCTCGGTGCGGGTCGGGGACCAGTTCCAGGTGCGAACCCGCCTGAACGGGCCGATGACGACGCTCACGGTGCTGGAGGGTGACACCCTGGCGACCTTTGCCGACCGCATGAAGCGGGTTCTGGGCGGCCAGGCGGACGTCAGGGTCATGGCGGTCGAGGGTGGCAAGCGCCTGCAGGTCCGCCCGCTCACCACCCGGAACCTGGTTGAGCTTGTCTCCGGGCCTGACGGCAAGGACGCCCTCAAGGCGCTGGGCCTTCCGGAGGGCGTGATCCGGGGCACCACGGTCGCCAAGGGCGGCAAGCTGGCACCCGGCGATGGCGGCTATCCGATCTACGGCCTGAAGATGAACGGCAAGATCAACCTCGATGACACGGGTGAGATCAACCACGCCGCAGCGGAGCTGGCGGGCGCGATCACCGTCTTGCGGACCGCCTACCGCGAGCTAAAGGACGCCGCGACGCCGGCGACGGTCAAGGCGGCGCAGGTCGCGGGCGGAGGAACCGTCCCGGCCTACCTCAAGAAGCAGATCTCCAACTACCAGGATGCGCTCTCCAAGCTCACGGGTTCGGGGTGAACCGCCTTGCTTCGGGGACCTTCAACCTCTAGCCAGACCTGATGGACACGCCTCCAGAAGCCGGAGACAGACCCGGCACCCTTCGCAGGGTCCTGCTGGTTGGTGGCGTCCTAGCCGTCATCGCAGGTATTCTTTCGGGGCTGGTCCTGTTGGTGTTCGGCCGATCGGGAGATGGGCCCCCACCTGCCATGGTTGGCGGACTGGTGGTGGAGTCCGGGCCTCGGGCGGACTCCCGCCTCGGCGCCGGAACCCAGCTCCGCTGCTATGTTGAGGGCCAGTTCGTCGGCGACCTGACCCTGGAGGTCTGCGCCCGCCGCAACGGCGTCGCCTCGGGGGCCCTCGACGTGGGGATCGATCCCTCGGGCGCCCTGGGCGCTGGCGCCGGCGTCTTGACGCCGCTTCCGCCGGTCCCGCCGCGCCCTCCGGAATCCCTGCCTGTCGAAGTCATCAGGCCGGCCGAGCCCGAGATCCCGAAGGCGCTGCCAACGCCCTCCGCGCCTCAGGCCGCCTGCTGGCGGCATACGGGGTCGGAATGGCGCCGGCTGCCGGGCGAGATGACCCAGTCGTCCTGCGTCCAGACCCTCTTCGCCGGCCAATGCGAGCGCCCGGGCGAGGCTGCCTATGGTCGGTGGGGCGCGCAGACCCTCAGGCGGGTTCCCGGCCGTATTGAGGTGTCGGGGGACAACCGAACCTTCCGCACCCTTGTCGAGCAGGGGGCCAACTGCAGCCTCTCCGGTGTTCCGTGAAGTCTTAAGACAACAGGGCTCGCGTGAAGTCGCCCCGGGAGTTAGCCTAGCACCATGAGACTGTCCTCGACCCTCATCGCCCTCGCCATAGCCTCCACCCTTGGAGCCTGTTCCAAGCGGACAGAGCCGCCCGGCGGTGCCGGGGTCTGCTATCATGTCCAGGTCACCAAGGAGGGACTGAGGTACAATCCTCTTCCGTCCAAGCAGCCCGACATGGAGCACTGCGCTGCGGCGCTCGAGGCCATGCGCATCCGCTTCCTGAACATGGGCGGGAACCAGACCGAGATCGCCGGTGCCTATCAGGCCAGCTTCATTTTCCTGCTGTCGTCCGGCATCTATGTTTCGACCTCCTGGGAGGGAAATCGCTTCCCGGCCCTCGTCAGGTCCGGCGATGGCCGGCTTGTCGTCCCCGGTGCCATGCCGATGTCGCCCGGGAACTGAAAATCCCCTGTGGATGAAGCCCCGGGAATAGAACAAAGACAGAACAAACGTATTGCCCGGGGTCCGGGCCTCGTCTAGGCTTCCCTCTGGGCTCGCGCCCGCACCTACGGAAGCTGATGGAGAGTCACATGGCGGGCAGCGTCAACAAGGTCATCCTGGTCGGAAATCTCGGTGCCGATCC
>CAIZKE010000187.1 GCA_903933475.1 uncultured Alphaproteobacteria bacterium
GGGGTACCCCGGCAGGTGATCGTCATGGACCTGGCCCGGCAGGACGATCCCCCCGAGCCCCGCTTCTTCGTCAATCCCGAGATCCTCTGGGCGTCCGATGAGACCGCCTTCTACGAGGAGGGGTGCCTGTCGGTGCCCGAGATCTACGACGAGGTGGCCCGAGCGGCCCAGGTCCGGCTGCGCTATCTCGACTACAACGGCCAGGAAGTGGTCGAGGAGGCCGAGGGCCTCTTCGCCGTCTGCATCCAGCACGAGATGGACCACCTCAAGGGCGTCCTCTTCATCGACCACCTGTCCCGGCTCAAACGCGATCGGGCGGTAGCCCGGGTGCGCAAGCTGGCCCGCACGGGCTGATCCCGCCCCTTCCGGTTTCCCCCCTTTCAGTTCCCTCGCCGCCGCCGGAGGGGTAAAGCCGCCCCATGCGCCTCGCCTTTCTTGGAACCCCTGACATCGCCGCCTCCTGTCTCGCCGCCGTGGCGAAGGCCGGGCACGAGATCGTCGCCGTCTACGCCCAGCCCCCGGCACCCCGGGGCCGCGGCCAGGCGCTTCGCCCCTCGCCTGTCCAGGCCCTGGCGGAGTCCCTGGGCCTGGCGGTCCGCACCCCCGCCTCCATGCGTGACCCGGCCGAGGTCGGGGCCTTCCGCGCCCTCGATCTCGATGCCGCCCTGGTGGTGGCCTACGGCCAGATCCTGCCCCGGGAGGTGCTGGAGGCACCGCGCCTGGGCGCCTTCAACCTGCACGCCTCCCTCCTGCCCCGCTGGCGGGGCGCAGCCCCCATCCAGCGCGCCATCCTGGCTGGCGACAAGGAGACTGGCGTCCAGGTCATGCGCATGACGGAAGGGCTGGACGAGGGTCCCATCCTCGCCACCGCCCGGCTCGATATCCGGCCCGACGAGACCGCCGGCACCCTTCACGACCGCATGGCCGGGGCCGGGGCCGCCCTGCTGGTCGCCACCCTGGCCGACATCGCCACGGGCCGCGCCATCGAGACCCCCCAGGCCGTCGAGGGTGCCACCTATGCCAAGAAGATCAGCGCCCGCACCGCCCGCCTGCGCTGGGCCCGCCCCGCCGCCGAGCTGGACAGCAAGGTCCGCGGCCTCTCGCCCTTCCCGGGCGCCTGGTTCGAGGCCCCCGGGCCCCGCGGTCCGGTGCGTGTGAAGGCCCTGCTCAGCCGGGCCGAGGCCGGGTCGGGCGCACCGGGGACGATCCTGGACGCGGCCCTCCTGGTGGCAACGGGCGAGGGCGCGGTGCGCCTCCTCCGCCTCCAGCGCGAGGGCCGGGGGCCTCAGGACGCCGCCGACTTCCTGCGCGGCCTGCCCCTGCCCGCCGGGACGCAGCTGGCCTGATGCCCCGCTATCGCCTGACCCTCGAGTACGATGGTCGCCCCTACAAGGGCTTCCAGGCCCAGGGTGACCTGCCCACGGTCCAGGGCGCGGTGGAGCGCGCAATCCTCGCCTTCAGCGGCGAGACCTTGCGCCTGCAGGCCGCCGGTCGCACCGACACCGGGGTCCACGCCACCGGCCAGGTGGTGCACGTGGACCTTTCGAAGGACTGGCCCGCACTGACCGTGCGCAACGCCCTCAACGCCCACCTGGTCGACGAGGCGGTGGTGGTGCTGGAGGCCGAGGTCGCCCCGGAGGGCTGGCACGCCCGCTTCTCGGCTACCGAGCGGCGCTACCTCTACCGCATCCTCAACCGACCGACGCCCCCCGCCCTCGACCGCGGCAAGGTCTGGCATGTCAGGACGCCCCTGGACGCCGGGGCCATGCACGCCGCCGCCCAGGTCCTGGTGGGCCACCACGACTTCACCACCTTCCGCGACCTGGCCTGCCAGGCCAAGTCGCCGGTCAAGACCCTGGATGTCGTCGAGGTCAGCCGCCGGGGCGAGGAGGTCTGGCTCCGCTTCGCCTCGCGCTCCTTCCTGCACCGCCAAGTGCGGTCCATGACCGGCACCCTGGCCGAGGTGGGCGTCGGGCGCTGGACGGCGCAGGACGTGAAGGCCGCCCTGGAGGCGCGCGACCGCCAGGCCTGCGGCCCTGTCGCGCCAGCATCGGGCCTCAGCCTGACGGGCGTCGCCTACGCCGAAGGTGGCGCGGCGAAGTAGCGGCGGATCAGGGTCTCGTAGACCGACTGCAGGTGGCGGATCTCCTCCACCGGAGCCCGCTCGTCCACGGCGTGCATGGTGCGGCCCACCAGACCCAGCTCGACTACCGGGCAGAGGTCACGGATGAACCTGGCGTCCGAGGTCCCCCCCGTGGTCGACAGGTCCGGCCGCTGTCCCGACACCGCCTCGACGGCGCCGGCCACCAGCTCGGTAAACGGCCCCTGCTCGGTCAGGAAGGCCTCGCCGCTGATCGCCGGGGTCACGGTGATCGTCCCCGGGAATCCCTCCGCCGCCCGGTCGGCCTCAGACTGGATCCAGGCGGCGAGGTCCGCGCCCCGGTGGGTGGGGTTGAAGCGGATGTTCAGCCGCGCCGTGGCGACGGCCGGGATCAGGTTGGTGGTCGGATTGCCCACGTCCACCGTGGTGACCTCCAGGTTCGAGGGCTGGAAGTCGGCGTAGCCTTCATCCAGCACCCGCGCCTCAAGCGCCGCCAGCAGGCGGATCAGGACCGCCACGGGATTGGCTGCCCGGTGCGGGTAGGCCACATGCCCCTGGATCCCCTCGACCCGGACACCGACATTGATCGAGCCCCGGCGGCCGATCTTGACCATGTCGCCAAAGCGCTCGGCGCTGGTCGGCTCGCCGACGATACAGTGGTCGAGGATCTCGCCCTCGGCCCTCAGGGTCTCGACCACCCGCTTGGTGCCGTCGAGGGCCACGCCCTCCTCGTCGCCGGTGATCAGGAAGGACAGGGAGCCCGTCACCGCCCCCTCGGCCAGGGCCGAGGCCGCCGCGGCGGCGAAGGCGGCGATGGCGCTCTTCATGTCCACGGCCCCGCGGCCGATCAGCACGCCATCAACAATGTCGGCGGCGAAGGCCTCGCGGCTCCAGGCGGCCACATCGCCCACCGGCACCACATCGGTGTGGCCCGCGAAGCAGAGGTTGGGCCGGGCGGTCCCGATCCGGGCGTAAAGGTTCTCGATCTCGCCAAACCGCATCCGGCGGCAGGCAAAGCCGAGGCCCGCCAGGACCTGCTCGACCACATCCATGGCCCCGGCGTCGGCAGGGGTCACAGACGGGCGCCGGATCAGCTCCCGGGTCAGTTCGACGGCGTCGATCCCGGCCATGAGCCTAGTCCCTCAGAAGCTCGTTGATGGAGGTCTTGGCCCGGGTCCGGGCATCCACGGTCTTCATGATCACCGCGCAGTAGGTTCCCGGCAGACCCTCGTGGGGGCTGGGCCGGGTCCCGGACATGACCACCGAATAGGGCGGCACCTCGCCGGTGAAGACCTCGCCGGTCCGCCGGTCGATGATGGGGGTGGTCGAGGTCAGGTAGACGCCCATGGACAGGACGCTGCCCTCGCGCACGATCACGCCCTCGGCCACCTCGGAACGGGCGCCGATGAAGCAGTTGTCCTCGATGATGGTCGGGTTGGCCTGCAGGGGCTCCAGCACCCCGCCGATCCCCGCCCCGCCGGACAGGTGCACGTTCTTGCCGATCTGGGCACAGGACCCCACCGTCGCCCAGGTGTCGACCATGGTCCCCTCGTCCACGAAGGCGCCGATGTTCACGAAAGAGGGCATCAGCACCACGTTGCGGGCGATGAAGGCGCCCTTGCGGACCACGCAGCCCGGCACGGCGCGGAAGCCGGCGGCTTCGAAGCGGGCGGCCTCCCAGCCCTCGAACTTGGTGTCCACCTTGTCCCAGTAGGGGCCGGGGCCGGGGGCGGAGTGCACCCGGTTCGGGTTCAGGCGGAAGGACAGGAGGATGGCCTGCTTGGCCCACTGGTGGGTCGTCCAGGCGCCGTCCTCGCCCCGGGTCGCCACCCTCAGGTCGCCGCTGTCCAGCTGGCGCAGGGTCTCGTCCACGGCGGTCCGCACCGGGCCGGTGGTGGCCGTGGAGACCTGGTCCCGGGCCTCCCAGGCGGCTTCGATCTCGGCGCGGAGGTCGGCGTAGGTCAGGCTCATCAGACGGTCTCCCGGAGGCGGGCGTGATTGAGGAAGGGGGTCAGGTGCGCGGTGCGGTGGTGGACGAAGGCCGCCTCGGAGCCCGGCGCGCGGGGGCCGACCAGGACCGTGGTCATGCCCAGGTCGAAGGCCGGCTTCAGATTGCGCTCGGAGTCCTCGAAGAAGGCGGTCGCGGCGGGGTCCAGGCCATGGCCATCGATCATCCGCATGAAGCCCAGGGGGTCGGGCTTGGGCGCGAAACCGAAGGAATGGATGTGGAAGACCTCGTCGAACAGGTGGGCCAGTCCGAGGTGATTCAGTACCCGCTCGGCGTGGAAGTCGTCGGCGTTGGTGAAGATCAGCCGCCGCCCAGGCAGTCGGGCCAGGGCCACGAGCAGCTCCGGGTCATGCGCCAGGGCGTCCAGGCTGAGGTCATGGAACAGGGCGTGGAAGTCTGCCGGGTCGACCCCATGGTGAAGCCTCAGCCCGCCCAGGGTCAGGCCGTGCTCGGCCAGGTACTTCTTCTGCAGGGCGAAGGCGGCGTCCCGCTCCAGCCCGGTCACCTTCATGACGAAGGCGGTCATGCGGCCCTCCACCTGCCGCATGAAGCCGGACTCCTCCGGGTAGAGGGTGTTGTCCAGGTCAAACAGCCAGGTGTCGATGTGGCTGAGGTCCGGGATCATCGGGTGATCAGGGTTCCCGACCCGTGTTCGGTGAACAGCTCGACCAGCATGGCATGGGCGCGCCGGCCATCCAGGATGACCACCGCCTCGACCCCGGCCTCGACCGTGGCGATGGCGGTTTCCAGCTTGGGGATCATGCCGCCAGAGGCGACGCCCGAGGTGATGGCCGCCCGGGCCTCGCCCACCGACATCTGGCGGATGAGCTCGCCGTCGGCCCCCATGACGCCCGCCACGTCGGTCAGCAGCAGCATCCGCTTGGCCTTGAGGGCGCTGGCCAGGGCGCCTGCCACCGTATCGGCGTTGATGTTGTAGGTCTGTCCATCCTCGGCCACGCCGATCGGAGCGATCACCGGGATGTAGTCGTGGTCGGCCGAGATCAGGCCCTGGATCAGCTGGGGGTCAATCCGGGTCGGCTCGCCGACGAAACCCAGGTCCACCACCTGCTCGATCTGGCTGTCGGGGTCCTTGCGGGTCCGGGTCGCCTTCTCGACGGTGATCAGCCGGGCGTCCTTGCCCGACAGGCCCACCCCGCGGACGTCCGCCTCGGCGCCGGCCAGGTTGATCCAGTTGGCGATCTCCTTGTTGATCGCCCCGGAAAGGACCATCTCGGCCACTTCCATGGTGGCCTCGTCGGTCACCCGCAGGCCGTCGACAAAGGTCGACTTCACGCCCGCCTTGTCCAGCATGCGCGAGATCTGCGGACCGCCGCCGTGCACCACCACCGGATGCAGGCCCAGGAGCTTCAGCAGGACGGCGTCGGCCGCGAACAGGCGCGCCGATTCCTCCTGGCCCATGGCATGGCCGCCGTACTTGATGACCACGGTCTCGCGGTCATACTGCTGGATGAAGGGCAGGGCCTCGGCCAGGGTCCTGGCGGTCGCCCAGCCCTGCTCCTCGGCCGCAGAGTTCGTCGATGGCGTCTCGCTCAAGTCCCGGGCCTCCTGCACGCGTGGGGGTGCGATACCGGACCCGCGCCCCTCTGTCACCCGCTGGCCGCGTCACGGGGTTGGTCCGGGACCCCGCCGTGGTAGGTAGGTCGCCCCCTTTCGCCGGAGCCGCACATGCGCCTGACCGCCCGCCTCGTTGCCGGAGCCGCCCTCATCGGCCTCGCCGCCCTTCCCGCCCAGGCCGCCACGGTCGTGGTCACCGCCGACCGGATGATCGACGTGGCCACCGGCGGCCGCGTCGAACGCCCCCTGGTGGTCATTACCGACGGCCGGATCACCCGGGTGGGCCGCCAGGGTGACGCCCTTCCCGAGGGTGCCGAGCGGGTCGACCTGCCGGGCGTCACCCTCGTACCGGGCCTGATCGACATGCACGTGCACATCACCTCCTCGCCCCTCTACGGCGGCTACAACAGCCTGCTCTTCACGGACTCCTTCTGGCCGGCGATCGGAGTCGCCCATGCAAAGACCACCCTGGAGGCGGGCTTCACCACAATCCGCAATGTCGGCTCCGAAGGGTATGCCGACGTGGGTCTCAAGCAGGCCATCGACGCCGGCTTCGTGCCGGGTCCACGCATCGTGCCAGCGGCCTACGCCCTGGGCGCCACGGGCGGACACTGCGACTCCACCTTCTTCCCCCCGTCCATGAACGAGCAGAGCCCCGCCGTCGTCGACAGCCCCGACGAGGCCCGGCGGATGGTTCGGAAGATGCGCAAGTACGGTGCCGAGGTGATCAAGATCTGCGCCACGGGCGGCGTCTTCTCCCGCGGGTCTTCGCCCGGCGCCCAGCAGATGACCCTGGAGGAGATGCGCGCCGTGGTGGACGAGGCCCGCGCCGCCGGGATGAAGGTGGCGGCCCACGCCCACGGCGCCTCCGGCATCCGCCAGGCCCTCGAGGCCGGGGTCGACACCATCGAGCACGTCAGCCTGGTCGACGACGAGGGCATCCGCCTGGCGGTCCGCAAGGGCGCCTGGTTCGGCATGGACATCTACAACACCGACTACACCCAGGCCGAGGGCGCGAAGAACGGGGTGCTGGAGGAGAACCTCCAAAAGGACCGGGACATCGGCCTCATCCAGCGCCAGAACTTCCAGAAGGCCCTGAAGGCGGGCGTGAAAATGGTCTACGCCACCGACGCCGGGGTCTATCCGCACGGCGACAACGCCCGGCAGTTCGCGGTCATGGTCCAGTGGGGTGCCAGTCCCCTCCAGGCCCTGCAGTCGGCCACCCTGAACGCCGCCGAGGCCCTGGGTCAGGCCGGCCAGGTCGGCCAGATCAAGACCGGCGCCTGGGCCGACCTCGTGGGGGTCCGCGGCGATCCCCTCAGCGATGTCCGGGTCCTGGAAAAGCCCGTCTTCGTCATGAAGGGCGGCCAAACGGTCCGAAAGCCCTAGGGTATTCCCTCCCGGGAGGGCGCGCGCACCAATACGTAGGGGCCTGTTCAAGCGCCGTTGACCCCCTCACCGCGCTTCGCGCGGAGCTCCCCCTTGGGGGCGCAATTGAAAGCTCTAATTCCTCCCCCAAGGGGGAGGTGGACC
>CAIZKE010000188.1 GCA_903933475.1 uncultured Alphaproteobacteria bacterium
AGTCTGGTGCGCGATCCCTACAAGCGCCGCCCCTTTTTGCAGGAAGCTTCCGCCGGCCAACTGAGCCCTGATCAGAAAGTCTCTGAGATTTCAGCGACCACGGCGCACTGACACCCCCTTCTCTGGGGGTGCGAAACAGCTTAACAGAGTGAACATTCAGTAAACGCCTTCGAATCGGCGTTTCTGGGTCGATGGCTCCGTCAAGGAAGCCGGCTTGGTCCTGGAAGGGTTGCCGCCCCAAAGGAAAACCCCGCCGGTTGCCGCCGACGGGGTTTCGAAAATCCAACCGCTGCCGCCCGAGTTCCCCAAGATTTGGCGTGCCGCGAAAGCAAATCGGTTCTGGCTGACGCCGGGGCCTTTTGTCAATGGCTGTATCACGCCTGTGATACTCCAGCTTTCGCGATCGCTACGGGCGGCGGCCTTTACAGGAGGCCGCATTGACGGACCTGAGAGCGATTGCCCAGCGCCTGGGCGGTGACGTCTACCAAGGCGGCCGCGCTGCTGCTGTTCCTGGCCCCGGACATTCCAAGCAGGATCGATCCCTGAGCCTTCGCGTTGCCGAGGACGGCCGCCGGCTGCTGTGGCATTCGTTCGCCGGCGATCCGGCGGACCAAGTGCGCATCCACCTAGGCCTCGAGGACGGTGAGCTTCGCCGCGAGACCGACGCGGAGCGCCGGCGGCGAGAGGCAGAGGACAGGCGGGAACGAGAGCGCAAGCTGCGCTACTGCGGCAAGCTGTGGGCCGAGACGTCGCCGGCGCCTGGAAGCCTGGTAGGGCGCTATCTGGCCGGCCGGGGGCTGCGCGGCCCGATCCTGGGCGGCCAAGTGCGGTATCACCCTCGCGCCCAGCTGGCCTATCCGTGGAACCTCGAGGACGGTGACGTTCGGACCTGGCCGGCAATGGTCGCCCTGGTCCAGCACGCAAGCGGAGCGCCTTGTGGCCTACACCTGACGGCATTGAAGCCGGACGGTGCCGGCAAGGCCGATCTTCGCGCCCCCCGGCGGATGCTGGGCGACGTCGCAGGCGGTGCGGTGCGCCTGGCGCCCGTGAGCGCATCCGGCGAGCTGGCGGTGGCCGAGGGGATCGAAACCGCCCTGGCATTCCGCCAGATGACGGGAACCCCGACTTGGGCGGCCCTGAGTGCCGGCGGCCTACGCGCCTTCGTCCCGCCCCCGGGCCTGCAGCGCCTGATCATCGCGGCCGACTCCGACGACCACGGCGAGGGCCTGGCGGCTGCCCGGGCGCTGGCGGAACGCGCCCGATCCCGAACGGAAGTGGTGATCTTGCCGGCCCCTGCAGGGACGGACTGGTGCGACCAGGTGAAGGGGGCGAGCCATGTCTGAGCTGATCGAGTTCCCGACCGTCGAAGTGTTCGACCGACGCCCCGCCCGCTTCATTCGCGAGAATTTCGACGACCTGGAGCCGGGTGTCTCCCTGGAAGTCGTCAAGGGCCTGTGGCCCCGGTCCGGCCTGGCCTTTGTCGGTGGCCCGAGCATGAGCGGGAAGACCTTCTGGACCCTCGACGCCCTGGCCCGCGTCTGCAGGGGCGAGAACGTTCTCGGCAGGCGGTCCGTCCAGTCCGGCGTCCTCTACATCGCAGCTGAGGCCCCTGCCGGCGTCCGCAAGCGGATCAAGGCCCTTCGCGCAAAGGTTGGCCCCCTGGACGGTGCTTTCCAGTTCATCGGGCAGGCCCCGAACCTGTGCGACGCCGACGACCTGGCCCAGCTGCGGGAAGCGATCACTGACGCGCAAGCCGAAATGCTCACCAACGGCTTCCGGCTTGGTGTTGTAGCTGTCGACACCTTGAGCGCGGTCATACCCGGTGCGGACGAAAATTCCGCGGCCTCCATGAGCCCCGTCCTTCACGCTCTTCAGTCCTTGGCGGCTGAGTTGGAAGTCCTGGTCCTCGTTCTGGCGCATCCCGGGAAAGACGCCGAACGCGGCTTGCGCGGGTGGTCCGGCCTGCTGGCGAACGCGGACTCCGTGCTGATGCTGGAGACCCCTGACGGGGAGACGCGGACGGGGGTTGTGACGAAAGTCAAAGACGGCTTGGCCGGCGACCGCTTCGCCTTCTACCTGGAGCGGGTGGTGCTGGGCCTGGACGATGACGGCGACGAAATCTCGACCTGTGTCATTCAGGAGACGGACGCCCCCGAGGCACGGCGACCAGGCCGGCGGGCGAGCAAGGCCGGGGGAACCGGGGATCTGATCCTTCGCGCCTTTGATCGTGTCCTGGAGGC
>CAIZKE010000189.1 GCA_903933475.1 uncultured Alphaproteobacteria bacterium
CAAGCTGGCAGAGGGCAAGCCCGGCCTGAACCCTGTCGTCGCCTACATGCGCACCCTGCCGCGCGCCCATCCGCCGGGGACAATGTTCAACTACAACACCGGGGAGACCGACCTGGTCGGCATCCTCCTGGCTCGGGCGGTCGGCAAGGGCCTGGCGGAGTATGCGTCGGAGAAGATCTGGAAGCCCTACGGCATGGAGGCGGACGCTGCCTGGGTGACTGACCCCGGCGGACTCGAACGGGGCGGGTGCTGCATTTCCATGACCCTTCGGGACTATGGGCGTGTGGGGCAGTTCGTCCTGGACGACGGGGTCGTCGACGGCCGGCCCGTTCTCCCGCCGGGCTGGGCCCGCGAGGCGACGACCAAGCAGATCGACAACGGCCAGGCGGGCTATGGCTATTTCTGGTGGATGCAGCCGAACGGCGCCTACCAGGCTACGGGCATTTTCGGCCAGTCCATCACCACCTTCCGGGAAGACCGCATCATCATTGTCGTGAATTCGGCCTGGCCGAAGTCGGGCGGCCCCGACCTGCGAGATGGGCGGATCGCCCTGATCACTGCCCTCAGGAGTGCAGCGGCTGCGGGCTGACCGGCATCTCCATCAAGGGGGTCAGGTAGCGGATGAAGGCGTCCGAGGCCTCGCTCGCCAGGGCCTCTGCATCGGAAGCCGGCTCGCTGAGCAGCAGGTCGAGAATGGCCGCCGCCAGTTCGATGGCCACCCGTGCGGCCAGGATCGCCCGTTCCGGCTCCGCCCCGGACCTGCGCATCATCAGGTCCGCAAGCATGGCGCTTACGGCGCGGGTTTCCAACGCATCCAGTTCCTGAAGCTCGGGGGAGAGCCGGATGGCGATGCGGATGGAACGCGAGCCCGGGGAGATTAGCCTTCGGTTTGCGGCCAGGCGCATGCCGTCAGCAACCGCCTCCTTCCAGGGCCGGCCGGCGTCGATCTGGGCGACCAGGCCTGAGATTTCAGTCTTGAAGTCGGCTGTCAGCCGCTCTGAGATGGCGGCGAAGATTGCCTGCTTGTTGGGGAAATACCTGTAGAGGGAGGCGATGTTCACGCCAGCGCGGCTGGCAATCAGGTTAGTGTTAACCCCTTCGAAGCCCAGTTCCGCTGCAAGTGCGGTCGTCGCTTCGAAAATCCGCTCAAAGGTCTTGCGACCCCGCCGGCTCGAAGGCAGCACGCGTGGCCGGTTCTGTCTGGCGGCGCGCCCGCCCTGCGGCGGTGTTGAATCCGCGTCGTCATTTTCCATGACTCATTTCTACACCTGCCCTTCAATTGAAGCCAGCCCGGCGCCCCGTGGCGGCTTGCATTTGCGATCGGGCCGGGAGACGTTTGGAACAAGCCTTCTCGAGCGGGGCGATTTGGGAGGAACGAGACTCATGGGCTGGAATTTCGGAGACATCCTGGACGCGGTGGGTCCCAATGTGCCCCCTGAGGCGCCCGCCTTCGTCCACGGATCGCGGGTCATCAACTGGGGTGACGCCGTCCGCACCACCAACAACCTTGCCCGGGGGCTCATCGCCCGGGGCGCCCAGCCCGGCGACAAGATCGCCATCTACATGCGCAACCGCCCGGAATACCTGCTGACCGTTGCCGCGGCGTGGAAGGCCCGGCTGACGCACGTCAACGTCAACTATCGCTACACGCCTGACGAAGTCTGGTACATCTTCGACAATTCTGACGCCCAGACAGTGGTTTACGCCAGTGAGTTCAGGGACGCCGTCGCCGAGATCCGGCCGCGCCTGCCCAAGGTCAAGACCTGGGTCGAGGTCAGCGATACCGGAGAGGTCGCACCCTTCGCCCAGCGCTTCGAAGCCCTCGGTGAGGAGGGTAATGGCGGCCCACTGGACATCGAGCGGTCCGGCGACGACCAGTTCTTCATCTACACCGGCGGCACCACCGGTATGCCGAAGGGGGTCATGTGGACCCACCATGACATGCGGGAGATCACCCTCCAGGGCGCCCGCAAGCTGGGGCCCGTGCCCGAGACCCTCGAGGAACTGGCAGAGGCGACCCGCAGAATGCCGGTGGGTTCCCGCATCCTGCCCGCGCCGCCCCTGATGCACGGCACCGGGCTCCTGACCTCCATGGGGACCATGATGGCCGGCGGCTGCGTCATCACCCTGGAGAAGCCCAACTTCGACGCCGAGGAGCTGTTGGCTGCCATCGACGCCCACCGGCCCCAGACCCTGGTGATCGTGGGCGACTCCTTCGGCAAACCGATCCTGAATGCCCTTAACGCCGCACCGGGCCGCTATGATGTGTCCAGCGTCCTGGCCATCGTCTCCTCCGGCGTCATGTGGAGCCAGGAGGTCAAGAAGGGCATGCTGGAGCACATGCCCCAGGCCATGCTGAGCGACGGCTTCTCGTCCTCCGAGGCCCTCGGCATGGGCAACTCGGTCATGACCAAGGACTCCGAGGTCCAGACTGCCAAGTTCATGCTGGGCGAGCGCTGCAAGGTGTTCGACGAGAACGACCAGCCTGTGGAGCCCGGCTCGGGCCGGTCGGGCATGGTCGCCATTGGTCCGCCCAACCCCCTCGGCTACTACAAGGACGACGAAAAGACCGCCCGGACCTTCAGGACGATCAATGGCGTGCGCTATTCCATCCCTGGCGACTGGTGCATTGTCGAGGCCGACGGCACCCTGACCCTGCTGGGACGCGGCTCGGCCTGCATCAACACCGCCGGCGAAAAGGTCTTCCCGGAGGAGGTCGAGGAGGCGCTCAAGACCCATCCCAGCGTCGAGGACGCCCTGGTGGTCGGCCTCCCGGACGAGAAGTGGGGGCAGTCGGTGACCGGCGTCGTCCGCCTCGCCGAAGGGGCCAGCCTGGACGAGGACTCCCTTCGCGCCCATGTCCGCCGGTCCCTGGCCGGGTACAAGACGCCCAAGCGAGTGGTCGCCACGGACCTGTCGATCCGCGCCAGCAATGGCAAGGCCGACTACGCCACCGCCAAGAAGATCGCCGAGACCACCCTGGCCTGACCGGGGTTGGTCACCGGCGGCGGAACTCCAGCGGGTAGCCGGCCCGCGAGGCTCCCGCCGCCCGGTCAAGGTCGGCCCAGGCGGAGACGTCGCCCGCCAGGGTTGCGCGCCAGAAGGCGGACTGGAGGGCCCGGAGCCGTCCAACGGGCTTGCCAAGGACCGGGTCGCTCTCTGGCGCATCGAAGTCGCCGTGCCGGAATCCGTCCAGGATCGCGGCGTACTGGCGTCCGGGCCTGGCGCTTCGGAAGGCCTCCAGCCGCCAGTCCGGGGTTTCTTCGGCGGCACCGAAGTCCCGGCTGCCTGTGACGCTGAAGAGCGGCAAGGACATGCGGTCGAAGGCACCGGCCTTCAGCCCGAGACGTCCGGAGCCTTGGCCGCTGATCGCCATGCCGGCGCGAAAACCCGCGGGCAAGGGCGGCGGGGGTTCTGGCGACAACCTCGCCCCGCAAAGGACCAGGGTGAGGTAGGCCCCGAAGGAGTGCCCCGCCATGCCCATCCGGGCCGGGTCGATGCGCTCGCGGACCGAGGCGGGAAGCCGGGTGTCCCGGGCGCGCAACAGCGACTGAAGGAAGGCGATGTCCGCAAGTCGGCTGCGCAGGAAGACCGGCCGCTCGGTGACCTCCGCCAGGGCCGCACCGGTCGGACGCGCGCCCATGGCGGCGGCGAGGGCCTGGCGAACGGCGCGGGCGTCCTCGGCCGGCAGGCCCGGGTCTGGGACCTGCACGGAATCCGAATGCGTAGGGTGGATCACCACCACGCCGCGCGCCGCCCAGTATCGCCCCGTCTCGCCAAAGGCTGAGAGTGACCCCCCGAAGCCGTGGCTGAACAGGATCACCGGCCAGGGTCCCGGCGCTGCCGGCATATGAATGCGGGTTGGGATCGTTCGCCCGCGGGCGGGGTCCACCAGGTCGATGCGATCGAGGGTCCGGACCGCAGGTTCAAGTCGCCCTGGGACGGCGAAGGCTGGGGCGGCCTGGAGCAGGCGTCGGCGGCTGAGCATGGGCTGATCCTAGCGTGTGGGGTCCTTGCTGCGCCAGTGGCTCCATCCAGGGCTGGCGTCCCTCTCCCCCAGCGGCTAGTCGAGCCCCGCAAGGAGCCCCTCATGACCCGGAACCCCGGAACGTCCTTTCGCCAGATGCTGGCGTCCCTGGTCCCCGACGGCGAAGGGTTGGCCATCGACCTGCCGGGGGACTGGCTCCAGGGCCGGACGGCCTATGGCGGCCTGACCGGGGCCCTGTGCGTGGAGGCGGCGGCGCGCCTGAACCCGGACCTCCCGCCCCTCCGGAGCGCCCAGTTCGCCCTGGCCGGCCCGGCTTCGGGCAGGCTGGTCGTGAACGCCGAGGGGGTTCGTCGGGGCAAGTCGGCAGTGGTCATCGCGGCGTCGGTCGCCGGGGAGGCGGGTCCTGCGGCCCGCGCCCTCCTGACCTACGGGGCAGGGCGGGACTCCCGGATCGTCGGGGCGGGATCCGGCCCCGCCTCAGTTCCTGCACCCGAGGCCTGCCCGGCCTTCTTTGACCCGGAGCGGGCACCCGGCTTCGCCCGTCACTTCGACGTCCGCCTTGCCGGTGGCGCCCGTCCCCTGACCCCCGGCGCCGAGCCCCGCATCACCGTCTGGATCCGTCACGGCGACGGAGAGACGCCCACGGGAATGCCCGCCTTCGTGGCCCTGGCGGACGCCATTCCGTCTCCCGCCCTCGTCTTGTTTCCCGAGTTCGCGCCCTTCAGCACCATGACCTGGTCCCTGGACATGACGGCGGCGGACCCCTCGAGCGCCTCGGGGTGGTGGCTGCTGGACAGCGTCATCGACGCTGCGGGCGGTGGCTATGCCTCCCAGGACATGAGCCTCTGGAATGACGCCGGCCAGCTGGTCGCCCGGGCCCGCCAGATGGTCTCGGTCTTCATCTGACCGGATCCAGGCCCAACCAGCTCCGCACCCGGGGGATCCGTCTCAGGACCAGGAACTCGACCAGGGCCACGAGGACCAGGCTGGCACCCAGGACCGGCATGAAGACCCCCAGGGCCAGGATGGCGACGCCTACGGCCCGGGCCGCGTTCGGGTTGGCCAGCCGCTCCGGCGCCCCAAGGACGCCCAGTGGCCCGCGCCGACGCCACATGATGGTTCCGCTCACTGACAGCAGTACCAGGCCCGATGCCGCGACGAGGCCAAGCAACTGGTTGGCCAGGCCGAACAGCTGGCCCTCGTGGGCGGCGATGCCGTAGCCGATGGCCTGGTCGATCGGGTGCTTGTCCCCGAAGTCCTCCCGGCCTGTCACGGCGCCCGAGGCGGGATCCAGGGTCAGCACCACCCGCTGCGGCCGGTTCGGCGTCTCCGACCTCACGGTCCAATCCGGAGAGGACCGCCAGCCGCCGCCAGGGGAGGGCGGGGCGATGAGGACCGGCGGCGGCAGACCCAGCCCGGCAGCCGCTTCCGCCATCCGGTCCAGGGACGGATCTGCGGCCCGGATCTTCTGGTCCGCCGGCGCGTTATGTGCGGCGTGTGGGTCCGAACGTTCGGACTTGCGGCCTGAGGACCATTCCTGGGAGGCCGCCAGGGTCCCCGTCGCCCTGCGCACCTCCTTGAAGGCGTCATTCCAGACCGTGGTCCAGGGCAGGCCTGTGAGCAGCAGAAACAGGGCGAGCCCA
>CAIZKE010000190.1 GCA_903933475.1 uncultured Alphaproteobacteria bacterium
GCTGGGCATCCTCTCCAACACCGACATCGCCGCCCACGGTCCGGAGACGGTGGAGGGGTGGTACCTCTTCTCCCAGGCCAGCCGGCTGATGTACGCCGACCGCGACCGCTATTTCGGCGATTCGGACTTCGTGGACGTGCCGGTTCAGGGCCTGCTGGACCCGGCCTACCTCAAGTCCCGGGCGGCCCTGATCCCGGCACAGGTGGCCGGCGCGCCGCCGTCGCCCGGCAAGCCCCGCGGGGCGGGCCTCCGCGCTCCGGACGCCACGAAGGAGCCCGGCGGCACCACCCACTTCGTCATCGTCGACGGCAACGGCAACGTGGTCTCCATGACCACCACGGTGGAGAGCCTGTTCGGCTCGGGCCGGATGGTCCACGGCTTCTTCCTGAACAACCAGCTCACCGACTTCTCCTTCTCGCCCACCGAGAAGGACGGGGTCCCGGCGGCCAATGCCGTGGCGCCCGGCAAGCGGCCGCGCTCGTCCATGGCCCCGGCCGTGGTGCTGGACCGCAAGGGCCGGTTCGTGGCGGCGGTGGGTTCGCCGGGCGGCAACTCCATCCTGGCCTACAACCTCAAGGCCCTGGTTGGCGTGCTGGACTGGAAGCTGTCCATGCAGGAGGCCGTGGCCCTGCCCAACCTCATCGCCCGGGGCGCGCCCTACCTGTCGGAGCCGGCCAAGTTCGCCCCCGGCGTGGTCGAGGGCCTGGCGGCCCGGGGTGTGGTGCTGAACGGTTCAGGCGGCGCCGAGGGCTCGGGCCTTCACGGGGTGATGGTGACGCCCCAGGGCCTGTCCGGCGGCGCCGATCCCCGCCGCGAGGGCGTGGCGCGCAAGCCCTGAGCCGTCGTCAGGAGGCGAGCTCGCCCTTCAGCGCGCGCTCGATCAGGTCTACCGTCCGGTCGAGGCCGAAGATGGCCGCGAAGGAGCCGAAGCGCGGGCCCTGGCTCTGGCCGAGCAGGACCTCGTAGAGGGCGCTGAACCATAGACGAAGCGGCTCGAAGCCCGCCGCCTTGCCCGCCTCGTAGACCTCGGCCTGGATGCGCTCGGCGTCCTGGCAGCCGGCGGGCAGGGCGCGCAGCCGTGCGGCGAGGTCGACCATGGCGGCCCGCTCCCGGTCATCCGGCACCCGGAACCGCTTCGAGGGCTTCACGAAGTCCTCGTAGTAGTGGATCGCATTGTCGGCGAGGCGGTCCAGGAGGGGCTGGCTGGCGGCGTCGGCGCCGGGCATGTAGCGGGCGATGAAGCCCCACAGGATCTCCTTGGTCGAGGCGTCGGCCGCCGACACCAGGTTCAGGAGCAGGGAGAAGGACAGGGGCGAGCCCGCCGCGGGCGGCGCGCCGGTGTGGACATGCCAGGCGGGGTTGTCGATAGCCGGCGCATTGGCCTCGGCGGCGACCCGGTTGTAGGCGTCCAGCTGCTGCAGGTACTCGTCCGTCGCCTTGGGGATGACGTCGAAATAGAGCCGCTTGGCCGACTTGGGCGACTGGTACATGTAGTAGGCGAGGCTCTCGGGCGCGCCGTAGCGCAGCCACTCCTCCATGGTCAGGCCATTGCCCTTGGACTTGGAGATCTTCTGGTTGTTCTCGTCCATGAAGAGCTCGTAGTGGAAGGCCTCCGGCGGCTCGCCGCCAAGGATCTTCGCCAGCCGGTTCGACACCCGCACGGAGTCCACCAGGTCCTTGCCGGACATCTCGTAGTCGACCCCCAGGGCCACCCAGCGTGCCGCCCAGTCCGGGCGCCACTGCAGCTTCACGTGCCCGCCAGTGACGGGGGTCTCGGTCAGGGTCCCGTCCTCGTCCCGGAAGACGAGGGTCCCGGCCTCGACATTGCGCTCCAGGGTGGGAACCTGCAGGACCCGGCCAGTCTTGGGGCTGATGGGCAGGAAGGGCGAATAGGTGGCCCGGCGCTCCTCGCCCAGGGTGGGCAGCATGACCCCCTGGATGGCGTCGAAGCGCTCCAGAACCTTCAGGAGCACGGCGTCCAGCCGCCCGGACCGGTAGGTCTCGGTGGAGGACATGAAGTCGTAGTCGAAGCCAAAGCCGTCGAGGAAGGCACGCAGGCGGGCGTTGTTGTGGGCCCCGAAGCTCTCGTAGAGGCCGAAGGGGTCGCGGACGCTGGTCACCGGCTTGTCCCGGTCCAGCTCCAGGGCCTCGCGGTTGGGCACGTTGTCGGGAATCTTCCGGAAGCCGTCCATGTCATCGGAGAAGACGATCAGCCGGGTGGGGATGGCGTCGCCCGTCAGGGCGCGGAAGGCGGTACGCACCATGGTCGGCCGGGCCGCCTCGCCGAAGGTCCCCATGTGCGGCAGGCCCGAGGCGCCGTAGCCGCACTGGAAGATGACGGGTTCGCGCAGGGCGGGCAGGGCGGCGACGGCCTCGTCCGGGCGGCCCTGGGCCAGGAGGGCGGCGGCCAGGTCGCGGCCGGCGTCGTCGAGGCGCAGGCGCAGGATCCGGTCAAGCAGGAGTCGGGCCTGCTCGAAGGGCCAGGAGCGGGCCTCACGGGCGGGCAGGGCAAGCCGGGACAGGTCGGTGGGAAGGGGCATGAAGGGGCGTTAGCCTTCCTTGTCGCCGTCCTCAAGCCCGCAGCGCGCCGGCGGCGCCTTGCGGAGCGCGCCGAAACGGGCATGAAGTCGCGCCACAGCGCCCCCAAGCCTCCGGCGCCGGAGCCCGCCCATGTCCGTCCCCCGCCTCGCCCTTCTTCTCCTCGCCGGTCTCGTGCTGGCCGCCTGCCAGCCCAAGGCGCCCGCCGGGCCACCGCCGGGGACCGTGCGCTTCTCCATCATGTCCACCGAGAACATCCAGGCTGCCCAGGGTGCCTGGACCCCCTTCCTCGCCGACATGGAGAAGGCCACGGGCCTGAAGATCGAGCCCTACTACGGGACCAACTACACCGCCCTGATCGAGGCCATGCGGTTCAAGCAGACCGATGTGGGCTGGTTCACCAACCAGTCCGGCCTGGAGGCCGTGCGCCGGTCCGGCGGCGAGATCTTCGCCCGCACCACCAAGCCCGACGGGCCCGACGGCTACCAGGCCCTGATCGTGGTCAAGAAGGGCTCGGGCCTGACCCTCGAGCGCATCCTGGCCTGCGACCGGACCCTGAACTTCGCCATGGGTGACGCCAAGTCGACCTCGGGGACGCTGGCACCCATGACCTGGCTGTTCGGCCCGCGCAACATTCGCCCGGAGACCTGCTTCAAGACGGTGCGTAGCGCCAACCACGAGGCCAACCTCTTCGCCGTGTCCATGGGCCAGCTGGATGCCGCCACCAACAATTCCCAGTCCATCGCCCGCCTGGCCGATCAGAAGACCGAGACGGCGCAGAAGGCGGTGGCCGACATCGAGGTGGTCTGGCGCTCGCCGACCCTGCCCGAGGACCCGATGATCTGGCGCAAGGACCTGGACCCGGCCCTCAAGGCGAAGATCCGCGACTTCATCCTGTCCTACGGGGTCGGCGATACCGACGAGGCCAGGCGTCAGAGGGAGGTCATGCGCGCCATCCAGACCGGTCCCTTCAAGGCTACCGACGACAGCCACCTCCTGCCGGTGCGCGAGATGGAGGCCACCGCCGCCCTCATCGACGCCCGCAACCGCAAGGACGCCGCCGCCGAGGCCAAGGCGAAGGCCCTTCTCGAACAGGTCCAGGCCGAGCAGAAGGCCCTGGCGGCGCGGCGAGACGGCTGACCCCCTCCCGCCCGCGGCGCGGTCCACCACCCCCGGGGGGGAGGGATTGGGGCTGTTTAATTGCTCCCCATCAGGGGGAGCTCCCGGCGAAGCCGGGTGAGGGGGTCAACGGCCTGGCCGGGGGCTCACGAAGTGCCCTAGTCCTCCGCCAGCATGAAGTGGCCCCGGAGGGCGGCGATGGGCTGGCTGCGGGCTTCCTGCCAGGCTTCCACGTGGACGTTGGCGATCCGGCGGCCCACCTTGCGCAGGTCCGCCCGGGCGTAGGTGGTCAGGGCCCGGCCCGGGCGCAGGTACTCGATGGTCACATCGATGGTCTTGTGCACCCGGGGGGTCGATTGGGTGACGGCCAGCTGGGCCAGGGCGGTCATCTCCAGGAAGCCGCCGATCACCCCGCCGTGCAGGGCCGGCAGGAGGGTGTTGCCGATCAGGTGGGGCGAGAAGGGCAGGATCCCGGTCAGCTCGTCGCCTGCCAACTCGGCGGTCATGCCCAGGAAGCGGATGTAGGGCGCGCGCGCCAGGAAGGCCTTGAGGGGGTCCTCGGGTGTCATGCCGGGCCTCCCGTCCCGGGGCCAATGGGGCCGGCCAGCATGAAGGCAGCCTGGGCTGTGGCAATGGGATCAGCCGGGTCGGCGTCCCAGGCGTGGGCGCGCACGAAGGCTATGGACCGGGTCATGTGATAGCAGTGGGCCTCCACCGTGACGCCGGCCCGGGAGGCGGCGGGGCGCATGTAGTCGATGCGAAGGTCGAGGGTGGCGGTGGGCCGCCGCTCGCCCGTGGCGGCGGTGATGGCCATGCCGCAGCAGTGGTCCAGCAGGGAGGTCACCACCCCGGAGGCGATGACGGCGGTCTCGGGGTCGCCCACCAGGTCCTCGCGCCAGGGCACGTGCATGACCCCCCGGGCATCGCTCGCTGAGACCATTTGGAAACCCAGGGCGGCGGCCTGGGGGACCTCGGTCGCCATGGCGGCGGCGGCGTCCAGGTTGGGATTGGGATCGCTCATCCCTTCCGTTTGCAGCGCTGGAGGGACAGGGTCAATGCGCCCCTTCAGTCCCTGTCGATCTCTGCGGCGAGGAAGGCCTCCAGGTCGCCGCCCGGGAAGAGGAGGCTGCGCACCCCCGCCCGCCGGCCGGCCTCCAGGTCGATGGCCTTGTCCCCCACCATGACCGAGCGCGCGGCGTCCACCGGCCAGTCGGCCATGGCCCTCAGGAGCATGCCGGGGTTGGGCTTGCGGTCCGGCGGGTCGGGGTGGCGATAGCGGTCCTCGAGGGCCTCGGGATGGAAGGGGCAGTGGTAGAAGGCATCGATCCGCGCCCCCGTCGCCGCCAGGTCCGCTTCCATCCGGGCATGCAGGGCCAGGACGTCCGCCTCGGGATAGTAGCCCCGCCCGACCCCGGACTGGTTGGTGACCACGAAGACCCACCAGTCGCGAGCGTTGAAGGCCGCCACCGCCTCCCGGGCGCCCGGGATCCAGCAGAAGTCCTCCCAGCGGTGGACATAGCCGCGGTCCTCGTTGAGGACGCCGTCGCGGTCGAGGAACAGGGCGGGCCGGAGCAGTCGGGTCACGCGGGACAGTCTAGCGGCCTTCCCGGCGTCTGGCGATTTCCCTTCTGCGCCTCTCGCCCTATGTTCGGCCGAACCCCAGCGGAGCGCCCCGTGACGCCAACGCCCCCGAGCCCCGTCCTGACCATCGAGGACCTGCACATCGATTTCCAGACCCGGGACGGGTCGGTGCCGGCGGTCCGGGGCGTTTCGCTCGAGGTCCTGCCCGGCGAGACCCTGGGGGTGGTGGGCGAGAGCGGCTCTGGCAAGAGCCAGACCTTCATGGCGGTCATGGGCCTGCTGGCGCCCAACGGCCGGGCGACCGGGTCGGTCCGCTTCGAGGGCCAGGAGATCCTCGGGGCGCCCAGCCGGGTGCTCAACGGCATCCGGGGCACCGGCATGGGCATGATCTTCCAGGACCCCCTGACCGCCCTGACCCCGCACCTGCGAATCGGCGACCAACTGGGCGAGCCCCTCAGACGCGGGCGGGGCCTGTCGGCAAGGGAGGCCCGGGCTGAGGCCCTGCGCTGGCTGGACCGGGTTCGCATCCCGGATGCGGCCCGTCGGCTGGACCAGTATCCCCATGAGCTGTCCGGCGGCATGCGCCAGCGGGTGATGATCGCCGGTGCCATGGCCTGCGCACCCCGCCTGCTGATCGCCGACGAACCCACCACAGCCCTCGACGTGACGGTCCAGGCCGAGATCCTCGACCTCATGGAGGAACTGGCCCGGGAAAGCGGTGCCGGCCTTGTCCTGATCACCCACGACATGGGGGTGGTGGCGCGCCTGGCCGACCGGGTCTGCGTGATGAAGGACGGCACCTATGTCGAGGCCGGTCCCGCCGCCGAGGTCTTCGCCCGCCCGCGGACCGACTATGCCCGGAACCTGCTGGAGGCTGCGCCCCGTCTCGACCGGCCGGACCGCGGAGGCCGCCCCAGCCCGGCGCCCGTCCTCGCGGATGCGCCCCTCGCCGTCGAGGCCGAGGACCTTAAGGTCTGGTTCCCCGTCCGCCAGGGCCTGTTCGGCCGGAAGGCCGAGCTCCGGGCCGTGGACGGCGTCAGCCTGGAGATCCGGCAGGGCGAAACCCTAGGCGTGGTGGGCGAAAGCGGCTGTGGCAAGTCGACCCTCTCCCGGGCGGTCCTGCGCCTGATCCCTCGTACAGCCGGCGCCATCACCCTGCTGGGCCGGGACATTCCCGAGGCGGACCGGGAGGCCCTGCGCGCCGCCCGCCGCGACCTGCAGATCGTCTTTCAGGACCCCCTCGCCAGCCTCGATCCCCGGATGCCGGTGGGCGATTCCATCGCCGAGCCCCTGGGCATCTTCCGGCCCGACCTCGACCGGCGTGGCCGGGAGACCGCGGTCCGCGCCATGATGGAGCGGGTTGGCCTGTCCGCGGACCTGATCAACCGCTATCCCCACGAGCTTTCCGGGGGTCAAAACCAGCGGGTCGGTATCGCCCGGGCCATGATCCTGAAGCCCCGGGTGGTGGTCTGCGACGAGGCGGTCTCGGCCCTCGACGTCTCGATCCGCGCCCAGATCATCGACCTGCTGATCGACCTCCAGGGGGAGTTCGGCATGGCCATGATGTTCATCAGCCATGACCTGGCCGTGGTGCGGGAGATCAGCCACCGGGTGATGGTTCTCTACCTGGGCCGGGTGGTGGAGTTGGCACCTGCCGACCGCATCTTCGAGGACGCCCGTCACCCCTATACCCGCGCCCTGCTGTCCGCCGCCCTGATCCCCGATCCCGCCGTCGAGCGGCGGCGTCCCCGGGTGCGCCTGACCGGGGAGCTTCCGAGCCCCCTCGATCCCGAGGGCGCCCTGCGCTTCCTGCCTTCACGCCGGGGCCAGACCCCGGTCTACCGCCCCCGGTTGGAGGCCGTCGCGCCTGGCCACTGGGTCAGTGAGTTTGATCCGCCCGCCTGACCCGGAAGGCGGGCGCGCTTTCCCTTTTCGGGCGGAGCGACTAGGGAAGACCCCTGAAAGCCGCAGGTCTGCCATGAGCCTCACCCTCGCTGATGTCCGCGCCGCCGCCGAGCGTATCGCCGGCCAGGTCGAGCGCACGCCCATGCGCCGGTCGCAGACCCTCTCCGAGATCACCGGGGCCGAGGTCTGGGTAAAATTCGAGAACCTGCAGTTCACCGCCGCCTACAAGGAGCGCGGGGCCCTCAACACCTTGCTGCAGCTGTCGGACAATGAGTCCCGGCGGGGCGTCATCGCCGCCTCGGCCGGCAACCACAGCCAGGGCCTTGCCTACCACGCCGCGCGCCTGGGCGTGCCGGTGACCATTGTCATGCCCCGCAGCACCCCCTTCGTGAAGGTCCAGCAGACCCGCGCCTTCGGCGCCGACGTGGTGCAGGAGGGCGACTCCTACGACGAGTCCGCCGCCATCGCGCGGAAGCTCTGCGACGAACGCGAACTGACCTTTGTCCACCCCTTCGATGACCTGAAGGTCATGGCCGGCCAGGGCACGGTGGCCCTGGAGATGTTCGAGGAACAGCCCGACATCGAGGTCCTGCCGGTGCCCATCGGCGGTGGCGGCCTGATCGCCGGCTGCGCCACCGTGGCCAAGTCCATCAACCCGAATTGCCGCGTGATCGGCGTCGAGCCGGCCATGTATCCGTCCTTCACGGCGCGCATGCGGGGCGTCGAGGCCATCACCGGCGGGGCGACCATCGCCGAGGGCATAGCGGTCAAGCGGGTCGGTGACCTGACCTACGGGATCGCCCGCCCTCTGATCGACGAGGTCCTGCTGCTCGAGGAGTCCTATCTCGAGCAAGCGGTGGCCCTGTTCTGCAACGTGGAGAAGACGGTCGCCGAGGGCGCCGGTGCGGCGGCCCTCGCCGCCCTCCTGGCCTATCCGGACCGGTTCCAGGGCAAGAAGGTCGGGGTGATCCTCTGCGGCGGCAACATCGATACCCGCCTTCTCGCCTCGGTCCTCACCCGCCAACTGGTCCGGGATCAGCGCCTCGTTTCCCTGCGGATCATCGGAGATGACCGCCCGGGACTCCTGGCCAATGTCTCGGCCCTGATCGGCCAGATGGGCGCCAACATCGTCGAGGTGGCCCACAACCGCCTCGCCCTCGACGTCCCGGCCAAGGGTGCGGAATTCGACATCATGATCGAGACCCGCGATGCCCGGCACACTGAGGAAATCATTGAGGCCCTCAGGGCCCGGGGCTATCCGCCCCGCCCGGTCTGAAGGAGATGCCGATGCGCCTGCCCGCCCTTGTCCTTGTCGCCAGCCTCGCCCTCATGGGCGCCTGCCAGCGCGGGCCCGACCCCCAGGTCCTGGCCGCCAACGCCGAGGCCGGCAAGGCCTTCCTGGCCAAGAACACCTCGGAGGCGGGGGTGCAGACCCTGCCTTCCGGCCTTCAGTACCTGGTGGTCCGCTCCGGCCCGGCCGACGGCGTGCGGCCGCTGCCCGGCGACCAGGTCAAGGTCCACTATGAGGGCAAGCTCCTCTCCGGTGAGGTGTTCGACAGTTCCTACGACCGCGGCGTCCCCGCCGTCATGCCGCTGGACGGCCTGATCCCCGGCTGGGTCGAGGCCCTGCAGCTGATGCGGCCCGGCGACGAGTGGCGGATCTTCGTCCCCGCCGACCTCGGCTATGGCGAGGAGGGCGGCGGCCCGATCCCGCCCGGCGCGACCCTGGTCTTCCGGATCGAGCTGATCGACGTCCTTCCGGGACCCCGGCGCGTCTCAGGCGGCTGAGTCGCCGTTTCGGCGCGCACGGCGGATCACCACCCGTCGGCCGAGGAGGTCGAGGGGATTCCAGGTCATCGCCCGGGCGATGTCCCAGGAGGAGGCCTTGCGGTTGGCCTGGGTGCGTTGGCGGGCGGCGAAGGCCGCAGGCAGGTCGACGAGGGCCGCTCGAGCGCCCTTCAGGTTCGGTCCCAGTCGCCCCTGTCCCGCCAGCCGCAGGAACAGGATGGCGGTGGCCAGGGCGTGCAGGGGCAGGGTCAGCCAGAACAGCAGGGGCGGGGTGTCCTTGATGAAGACCCGGATGCGGTTGCGCGCGCCGTGGAAGCTGGCAAAGTCGGACCCCGCACCACCGGTGGACGCCGAGCCGACGTGGTCGACCACGGCGTCGGGGATGACCCTGCAGGCACCGCCCGCCAGCCGGATCCGGTAGCCCAGGTCAACGTCCTCGCAGTACATGAACAGGTCTTCGTCGAACCCGCCCAGGGCCTCGAACAGGGACCGCCGGATGAGCATGGCACCCCCGCAGGCCGAGAAGCATTCGCCCTCCGCCACCGGACCCGGATCGGGCAGGCCGTAGCCGCCGCGATAGGGGATGCCGGGCAGGCTCATCACGTCGCCCAGGCCGTCGAGCCGGCCCTCCGCCCCCGCCATGGTCTGGCGGCAGCCGAAGCATTCAACCCCGGGATTGCGCGCGGCACCCGCGAGCAGGCGCTCAAGCCAGTCCGGTGCAGCGAAGGCGTCGGGATTAACCAGGGCCAGCCAGTCGCCCCTGGCCTGTCGCGCGCCGAAATTGACCCCGGCCGCGAAGCCCAGGTTGGCGCCCGCCTCGATGAGCCGCACCTGGGGCAAGACCCTGGCCGCTGCCTGGGGGGCGCCGTCCGTGGAGGCGTTGTCGACCAGCAGGATCTCCAAGGGCGGCAGGGTCTGCTGGGTCAGGGCCAAGAGGCACCGGGCAAGGTCGTCCCCGGACTGCCAGGCGACGACAATGACGCTGACAGAGGCCTCTGGAGGCCTGTCAGGCTTGTCTTTCGCCGCGTCCCGCGCCATGCGTCGCACCCTTCGCGGCCTTGCCGCCCGTTTTCGGGAGCTCCATGACGATCCTGACGCCCCTGGCCCTTCCCGAGGTCCTGCTTATCACGCCGCGCCGCCATGGCGATGCGCGGGGATGGTTCTCCGAGACCTGGAGCCGCAAGTCCCTGGCCACCGCTGGCCTCGACATCGACTTCGTCCAGGACAACCAGGCCTTCAACGCCCGCAGCGGGACCGTCCGGGGCCTTCACTTCCAGACGGCGCCCCATCCCCAGGCCAAGCTGGTACGCGTCCTGGCCGGGGCCATCCTCGACGTCGCCGTTGACGTGCGGGCAGGTTCGCCCACCCGGGGGCGCTGGGTCTCGGCCCGGCTGACCGCCGAGGGGGGGGAGCAGCTCTTCGTGCCCCGGGGCTTCGCCCACGGCTACTGCACCCTCTGTGATGACGTCATGCTGGCCTACAAGGTCGACGGCGACTATGCGCCGCAGACCGAGGGCGGCGTGATCTGGAACGATCCTGACCTCGCCATTGACTGGCCGGTCCCGCCAGACCGGGCCGTCCTTTCGGACAAGGATCTTCTCCTGCCCCGCCTCGCGGATCTTCCGCCCCTGTCTTTCTGAGTCCCCCATATCCAGGCGCCGCATGTCCGAAGACAACGAAATCCTGACGCTCCTCGACCTGGAGACCCTGGACACGGACCTTTTCCGGGGGTTCAACCCGCCCTTCGAGACCCGCCGGATCTATGGCGGTCAGGTGGTGGCACAGGCCCTGGCCGCCGCCTACCGGACGATCGAGGACCGGGTCTGCCACTCCCTGCACAGCTATTTCATCCGGCCCGGGAACCCGAAGCTCCCGATCCTGTTCCAGGTCGACCGGGCCCGGGATGGAGGATCGTTCAGCGTACGCCGGGTGGTGGCCATCCAGAACGGTAAGCAGATCTTCAACCTGGCGGCCTCCTTCCAGGTTCCCGAGACCGGCTTCGAGCACCAGCTGCCCATGCCCGAGGTCCCGCCCCCGGAAACTCTGAAGAATGAGGAAGAGCTTCGCGCCGAGGTCGGCCTCGACGTAACGACCCGGCGGATCTGGCCTGTGGAGCTCAAGCCCTGCGATCCCGTCCCCCATGGCGTCGTCGGCGTCCGCGAGCCGGTGGACATGTGCTGGTTCCGCACCCGCCTGCCTCTGGGCGCCGACGTTGCCGTCAACCAGTGCGCCCTGGCCTATGGCTCGGACATGACCCTGATGGACCCCTCCCTGCGTCCGCACGCCGTGGACTGGGACAGCGGCCGGCTGCAGGCGGCCAGCCTCGACCACGCCATGTGGTTCCACCAACCAACCGACTTCCACGACTGGCACCTTTTCGTCCAGGACAGCCCGTCCGCCTCGGGCGGGCGGGGCTTCAATCGGGGCCAGATCTATGCCCGTGACGGAAGGCTGGTGGCCGAGGCCGCCCAGGAGGCCCTGATCCGCTGGCGCTGACGCTGCGTCACGGTGGCCCGCCGGCGAAATCCGTGACAGCGTGTGCTCCGGTTTCGGCCGGGGGAGCTCATGGACCTGATCCTGCATCACTACGACGCCTCGCCCTTCTCGGAGAAGGTGCGGATCGTCTTCGGCATGACCGGCCAGTCCTGGTCCTCGGTGATCACGCCCAACATCCTGCCCAAGCCGGACCTGACGCCGCTCACGGGGGGCTATCGGCGGGCGCCCGTGCTGCAGAGCGGCGCGGACGTCTACTGCGACTCCATGGTCATCCTCGACGAACTTCAAAGGCGCACGCCCCTACCCGGAGACCAGGGCCTGGCGGGCCTGAGGGGGATCGGTCTCTGGGCGGACCGGCTATTCTTCCAGGCCACGGTTCCGGTGATCTTCGGGGAACTGGGTCACCTGACGCCCAAGGCCTTCATCGCGGACCGCGAGAAGCTGTCGGGGCGGCCCTTCGACGTGGGGGCCATGGCCCAGGCGGCGGGGCCCATGCGGGTCCAGTGGCGGGGTCATGCCGCCTGGATTGACGACGCCCTGGGCGATGCACCCTTCCTGGCGGGCGAGCGCCCCGGCCTGGCGGACGCCTCGGCCTGGATGAACATCTGGTGGCTGAGGGGCGCCCTGCCTGACACCTACGCCCGCCTGACAGCTGGCCTTGACCGGCTGGAGGCCTGGCGCGGCCGCATGGCGGCGATCGGCCATGGCGTGCGGAAGGACATCACCGGGGCGGACGCCCTGGGCGTCGCCCGCAGCGTCCGGCCCGCGGACCCGCCGCCGCATGATCCCAATGACGCCCTTGGCCTGTCCCCCGGCGATCCGGTGGTGGTCATGGCCGACGACTATGGCCGGGACCCCATTTCCGGAACCCTGGTGGCGGCTTGCCACAACCGGTTGATCCTGGCGCAGGAGACCCCTGACCTGGGCCGTCTGCACCTGCATTTCCCCCGGGTCGGCTACATCGCCGTCCCCGGCAAGACCTGAAGGAGACTTACATGGACGACCGCATCCAGGTGACCCTCGAGAACGGCGTCGCCGACGTCCGTCTGGTCCGTACCGACAAGATGAACGCCCTCGACGACCGCATGTTCCAGGCCCTCATCGACACGGGCGAGCGTCTCAAGACCGAGACGGGCGTAAGGGCCATCGTGCTCTCGGGCGATGGCCGGGCCTTCTGCGCGGGCCTCGACATGGGCAACTTTGCCAAGATGGCCTCCGGCGAACGCCGTGGTGGGGCGGGCCTGGTCACCCCCAAGCGCACCGAGGGCGGGTCCAACCACGCCCAGCACGCCGTCATGGTCTGGCGTGAGCAGACCGTCCCCGTGATCGCCGCCATCCATGGCGTGGCCTTCGGTGGCGGATTCCAGCTGGCCCTGGGCGCGGACATCCGCTTCGTCACCCCAGACGTCCGCATGGCGGTGCTCGAGATCAAGTGGGGCCTGGTGCCCGACATGGCGGGCCTGGTGCTGATGAAGCGGCTGGTGCGCGACGACGTCGCCCGGGAGCTCACCTACACGGGCCGGGTCTTCAATGGCGAGGAAGCGCACCGCCTCGGTCTGGCCACCCGGGTCTGCGCCGATCCCCGCGCCGAGGCCCTGGCCCTGGCGGCTGACATCGCCTCGAAGAACCCCGACGCCATCCGGGCCGGCAAGCGCCTCCTGGACTTCGCGCCGGACGCCGACCAACACGCCATCCTCCTCGCCGAGAGCCAGGAGCAGGGGGCCCTGATCGGCTCGCCCAACCAGGTCGAGGCGGTGAAGGCGGCCATGGAGAACCGGTCGGGCGTCTACGCCGACTGAAGCGCCGCCCACTCTGCGCGGACATCGGGGTTGGTCTCGGCGTCCGCGTAGTCGCGGGCGAGGTCGAGGACTTCCAGGCGCGGCAGAAGTCGCCCCAGCGCCCAGACCGCGGCGCCCCGCACCAGGGGCGAGGCATCCTCCAGCCGCGCCCTTGCGGCCGGGACCAGGGCCGGATCGCCGGAATTGCCAATGGCGTAGAGGACATTGCGCAGGAACCGGTCCCGGCCCGTGCGCTTGACGGGCGAACGGGCGAACCGGGCCCGGAAGGCGGCGTCGTCCAGGCCCGCCAACTCGGCCAGGGCTGGGGCCGCCAGGTCGTCCCGGGCCGCCAGCCTCTGTTCGCGTCCAGCCTGGGCGAACTTGTTCCAGGGGCAGACGGCCAGGCAGTCGTCGCAGCCATAGATCCGGTTGCCCAGGCCGGGCCGCAGCTCCGGATCCACCGGCCCCCTGTGCTCTATGGTCAGGTAGGAGACGCAGCGCCGGGCATCGAGCTGGTAGGGGGCCGGGAAGGCCGCCGTCGGACAGGCATCGAGGCAGGCCCGGCACTGGCCGCAATGGTCCGTTTCGGGCGCGTCGGGCGTCAATATGGCTTTGGTGAGGATCACGCCGAGGAAGAGCCAGGAGCCGAAGTCGCGACTGACCAGGTTGGTGTGCTTGCCCTGCCAGCCCAGGCCCGCCTGCTGGGCCAGGGGCTTCTCCATCAGGGGGGCTGTGTCGACGAAGACCTTCAGCCCGGCGCCGGTCCGCGAGGCCATCCAGCCCCCCAGCTGCTTGAGCCGGCCCTTGATGACGTCGTGGTAGTCCTCCCCCCGGGCGTAGACCGAGATGAGCCCCCGGTCGCGCAGGGCCAGGCCTTCCAGGGGATCGGCTTGCGGCCCGTAGTTCAGGCCCAGGACGACCGCGCTGCGGGCGTCCGGCCAGAGGGAGCGGGGGTGGGCGCGCCGGTCCGCCATAGTGGCCATCCAGTCCATGTCGCCCTGGCGTCCCGCCTCCAGGAAGGCTTGCAGCCGGGCGGTGGCCGGCCAAGGGGCATCGAGCCCGGTGAACCGGCAGACCTCAAAGCCCAGCCCGGCCGCCCGGCGGCGGATCTCGTCCCGGGGGTCAGAAGTCGAGGTCGTCATAGTGCGCCGCTGGAGCCAGTCCGGGCCAGCGGTCGGCAAGGATGGGACGAAAGGCCGGGCGGGACTTGAGCTTCATGTACCAGGTCTTGACCGCCGGATATCCGTCCCAGGGGACATCCCCCAGGTAGTCGATCACCGACAGGTAGGCGGCGGCGGCGAAGTCGGCCAGGGACAGGCGTCGGCCCGCCAGCCAGTCCCGGGCCGACAGCAGGGCCTCCAGGTAGGCCATGTGGTGGCGAAGGGCGTCTCGACCCTGGCGGAGGGCCGCCAGGTCTGGCGCGCCCAGGCCCAGAAGCCGCTTCTCCATCTTTTCGTGAAGCAGGTAGCCGGCCACCTCCAGGTCGAACTTGCGGTCGAACCAGAGGACCAGGCGCCGGGCCTCGGCGCGCTCCTCCGGTCCCCGCCCCAGGAGGGGCGGCTCGGGGCAGGTTTCCTCGAGGTGGTCGAGGATGGTCCGGGACTCGCAGAGCACC
>CAIZKE010000191.1 GCA_903933475.1 uncultured Alphaproteobacteria bacterium
CCTTTTGCGTGTGGGGTCTTGGTTAAACGTGTTGAGGACCGGATAGCAGGTTTTGAGGCCGAAATCAGGCCCCTGTCCGCACAGGAAGGGTCTCCAGCCCCCGGAAGAAGGGCAGTCTGCGCCAGACCGGTTCGGCGTCGGGATCCGCCAGCCTCAGGTCGGGATAGCGGGCGAAGAGGCGCGGCAGGGCGACCTGGGCCTCCAGCCGGGCCAGGGGCGCGCCGATGCAGATGTGGGCACCGCCGCCGAAGGACATGTGGGGGACTTTCTTCCGGGTGATGTCGAAAGCGTCAGGGTCCTCGAAGACTTCAGGGTCCCGGTTGGCCCCCCTCAGGAGCAGGTTGACGCTGCGCGCCTTCGAGATCGGGCAACCGCTGATCTCGAGGTCCCGGGAGGCGATCCTTGAGGTGGCGTCGACCGGGGGGTCGAAGCGCAGGACCTCCTCCACCAGGGCGGAGGCCAGGCCCGGGTCGGCCATCAGCTTGGCCTTCTCGGAAGGGTTCAACATGAGAAGGCGCGCGCCATTACCGATCAGGTCGGTGGTGGTCAGGTTGCCGCCCACCAGCAGGGCCGTGAGATTGATACGCAGTTCTGTGTCGCTGATCGGCGTGCCTTCGCCCTGCAGGCGGACCATATCCGAGATGAGGTCATCACGGGGATGGGCGCGCCGGTCGGCGATGGCCTCGGCGAAATAGGCTGTGAGGGCGAAGCTGGACCGCTCCATGTGGGTGGTCTGATCGGGGTTCCGGAAAGGGTTCAACCCCTGGATCAGGCCCTCGGACCAGTCCCGGAAGGCCTCGAGTTGGTCATGGGGCACGCCCAGGATCGAGGCGATCACGTCGATCGGGATCGGCACGCAGAACAGGTCCATCAGGTCGAACTCGGCCCGGTCGCCGATCCGGTCGAGGGCCTCGTCGACGATGCGCTCGACCTCAGGCCGGAAGCGGGCCACCCGGGCGTAGAGGGCGCGGGACAGGGGCCCTCGGATGCGGGCATGGTCCGGGTCATCCAGGGTCAGTATGCTGGAGGTCTCACTGCGCGGCAGGCTCGGGTCGGGCGGATCAAATCGCTGCAGGCGCCGGCTGTCCGGATCGGCGAGCAGGGGGTCGCGCCAGAGGGTCAGGTCCGTGGCCACGCCCCGGACGTCGGAATAGCGGGACACGAAGGTGGCCCCGCTGAAGGCGTCATGGTGGACGGGACAGGCGCTGCGGAGCCTGGCCAGGACGCCGGCCGGGTCCCGGCGATAGTCGTCATCCATGGGCGTCAGCTGAAGGATGGTCGGAAGGGCGTCATCGGCCATGTCAGCCTCCTTGGCGGTTGCAAGGACTATCGTGTCCCGCCCGCCGCTCTACAAGCCCCCTCCGCCCCAAAGCCCCTGCCCGAACCGCCCGGCGGCGAGGGCCGCGAACAGGATCAGCCCCGCCAGGGCGTTGGACCGGAAGAGAGCGAGGGCGCCGGCGGGGTCGCCCATGTCCAGGCGTGCAGCCTGTCGGGACAGGTGCAGGCCGTAGCCTGCAGCCAGGGGCGGGAAGAGGGGACCCAGGCGGGCCGTGAAGGCGCAGGCCAGGGCCAGGAGGAAGGCCAGGACGTAGACGCCCAGGACCGCCTTGGGGGCGGACGGGCCCAGCCGGCGGGCCGAGGAGCGGATCCCGGCCAGGGCGTCATCCTCCATGTCCTGGACGGCATAGATGGTGTCGTAACCCAGGGTCCAGAAAACCCCGCCGAGATAGAGGAGGACGGCGGGGAGCCCGATCTCGCCCGTCACCGCCGCAAAGCCCAGGAGGGCACCCCAGTTGAAGGTCAGGCCCAGCCAGGCCTGGGGCCACCAGGTGATCCGCTTCATGAAGGGATAGGCCGCCACGAGCAGCAGGGAGCCGATCCCCAGGCCAATGGCCAGGGGCGGGAGGGTGAAGAGTATGGCTGCCGCCAAAAGGCTGCAGACGACCAGGTAGGCCCAGGCCTGCTGCACAGAGATCCGTCCTGAGGCCACGGGACGGCCCGCAGTGCGCGCGACCTTGGCATCCAGGTTCCTGTCGACGATGTCGTTGTAGGCGCACCCCGCCGCCCGCATCAGGGCTGC
>CAIZKE010000192.1 GCA_903933475.1 uncultured Alphaproteobacteria bacterium
GATCTTCATCGGGCTGGGGGTGACCCTGGCCCTGGTGCGGAACCTCCGCGACAAGCCCTGGTGCCAGCTCGCGGCCTTCAACATGAAGGACATGACCGACGCCGGTTTCGCCCGGGTCCAGGCCTACTCCGCCGACTGGCATGCCGACGCCTTCGCAGGCGCGACCGTGCGCAAGCTCAGCCGCGCCATGTGGGCCTACGACCAGGTCTCCGATGCCGTGATCATGTGGATCGGCCCGGCCCTGCTGGTCCTGGTGGGCTTGTCGGTCATGATGATTCTGCGTTGGCCCATGGTCGGCTTGTTCTCCCTTTTCGCTGTCGCCCTGTTCATCGGCTCCAACCTGTTCCTGATCTCCCGCTTCGCCCGGCCCCTGAACCAGCGCTCGGTGTCGCTCGACACCCGGATCGGCGGCGCCCTGGCGGACTCGATCTCGGGCAATGCCGCTGTGCGCAGCTTCGGCGCCGAGGCCCGGGAGGAGGCCAGGATCGCCGGCGTGACGTCGCTCTGGCGCGATGCCGTGATCCGCACCTGGTACAGCTTCACCGACATCTGGCTGGTCCAGAACCTCCTGCTCGCCTTCCTCCAGGCCGGCCTGACAGGTCTTCTCATCTGGCTGTGGACCCGCGGGGAGGCCACCCCCGGCGACGTGGTCTTCGGGGTCACGGCCTTCATGCTGATGAGCGGCTACCTGCGGAACCTGGGCGACAACATCCGCATGCTCCAGAAGGGCCTGGACGATGCCGAGGACCTGGCCCGCTACATGCGCACCGAGCCGCAGGTCCCGGACCAGCCGGGTGCCTCGGCCTTCGCGCCCGGGCCCGGCGAGATCGTCTTTGACAGGGCGGGCTTCGGCTATGCCAGGTCAGGTCGCCAGCTGTTCAGGGATTTCTCCCTGCGGATCCAGCCCGGCGAGCGGGTCGCCCTGGTCGGTCCCACCGGCTCGGGCAAGTCGACCTTCGTCAAGCTGATCCAGCGCCTCTATGACGTGGATTCCGGCACCATCCGCGTGGATGGGCAGGACGTCACCTCGGTCACCCAGGCCAGCCTGCGGCGCTCCGTTGCCGTCGTGCCGCAGGACCCGGCCCTGTTCCATCGCAGCATCGCCGAGAACATCGCCTACGGCCGGCCGGACGCGACCCCGGAAGCGGTCGAACTCGCCGCGAGGCGGGCCCGGGCCCACGACTTCATCGCCCGCCTTCCGGGGGGCTATGCCACCCTGGTGGGCGAGCGGGGGGTCAAGCTGTCCGGCGGCGAACGCCAGCGCGTCGCCATCGCCCGCGCCTTCCTGGCGGATGCGCCCATCCTGGTCCTCGACGAGGCGACCTCGTCCCTGGACGTGGAGACCGAGCGCGAAGTCCAGGCGGCTATGGAGGCCCTGATGGAGGGCCGGACCACGGTGATCATCGCCCACCGGCTCTCGACGGTCCGGACCGCTGACCGGATCCTGGTCTTCGAGAACGGCCGTATCCTCGAGGAGGGCCGCCATGCGGACCTTGTGGCTCAGGGCGGGGCCTACGCCCGGCTCCACGCCGTCACCCTGGGCGCGGCCTGAGACGGGCGGCTTGAGCCTTTGGCCGCCGGGGGCCAGAGTGCGGTCGAGTCTGCGGGGTGAAAATGGCCAGCTATCTGGAGACGGTCCGGGAGTGGTTCCGCGCGCGGCTTGACGCACCGGGGGGCCTGTCCACGCCTGAGGGGGCGGCCCTGGGCCTGCGGGTCCTGGCCATCTGGCGTTCGCGGATGATCGCCCGGGCCCTGCGCGAACAGAATGGCGGCCGGGTGCTGGGCGGCCCCTTCGCGGGTATGGCCTATGTGGAGGACGCCACGGAGGGGGCCCTGGCACCCCGCCTGATCGGGACCTACGAGGACGAACTGCATCCCCACCTGGCCGAGGCCCTGGCGGCGGATCCTGAGGTCATCCTCGATATCGGATGCGCCGAGGGCTACTACGCCGCAGGCTTGGCCCGGCTGGCCCCCCGCGCCCGGGTCCACGCCCATGACACGTCCGAGACCGCGCAGGCCGCCTGCCGACGGATGGCGGAGCTCAATGGGGTGGCTGACCGGGTCCAGGTGGGCGGGCTCTTCCAGCCCGGGGACTTCGAGGCCTTCGCCGGCCGCCGGTGCCTGGTCATCGTCGACATCGAAGGGGCTGAGGACGACCTGCTCAGGCCGGACCTCGCCCCAGCCCTGGCGGGCATGCGGCTGATCGTCGAGACCCATGACGTCTACCGGCCGGGCGTCCTGGACCGGCTTCAGGACCGCTTCGCGGCCACCCATGAGATCACGGTCGTCCGCCCCGGTCCGAAGACGTCGCCCCTGCCTGAGCTTCTACGCAACCGCAGTCACCTGGACCAGTTGCTCGCGGTCTGGGAGTTCCGCGCCGCGCCCACCCCCTGGCTGGTGATGATACCGAAGCCCTCAGCCTAGCCGGGCGACCTCGCCCGCAAGGCGGCCGGCCAGGTCGCCCCGGGGCACCACCTCCACCGCCTCCAGCCCCAGCCAGCCCGCCATGCGCCTGAGGTTTCGCGCCAGGGCCTCCGGGGTCTGCGGACCTGCCGCCGGCTCGGCATGGGCGGCCTGGACCCGAAGCCTTCCGCCCCTGCGGTCGGCCTTCAGGTCGACCCGGGCGGTGAGGGCCTCGCCCTCGAGGAAGGGCAGGACGTAGTAGCCGTGCACCCGGCGGTGGGCGGGGGTGTAGATCTCCAGCCGGATGCGTACGTCAAACAGGCGCTCGGCCCGGTCGCGGAACCAGATGAGGTTGTCGAAGGGACTGAGGAGGGCTTCGGCCTCGACCCTCCGGGGCGGCCCGGCGTCGGGCGACAGGTAGGCCTGGGCCCGCCAGCCCTCGACCCGCACGGGGGTCAGGTCCCCGGCCTCCACCAGCTCCACCACCCGCAGCCGGGCGTCTGCGGCGGACAGGCGGAAATAGTCCCTCAGGTCCGCCTCTGTCGCCACCCCCTGGGCCCGGGCGGCGATCCGGAGGAGTTCCCGCTGGGCTTCGCCCCGATCCGGCGTCGGCGTGTGCAGCAGGTGCGTCGGATGGACCTGGTCGGGCAGGCCATAGATGCGCTCGAAGGCCCCCCTGCGGGCGGCGGTGGTCAGGCGTCCCGTCCAGAACAGGCATTCCAGGGCCCGCTTGCCTTCGCTCCAGCCCCACCAGCCGCCAGCACCCTTTGCGCCCAGGCCCAGCTCGGACGCCGAAAGGGGACCGCGGCGGGCGATCTCGTCCAGCACCTGGTCGATGAACGCCCCGTGCGATCTCAGGAAGCTGGCCACGCCCCGCCAGACCCCAACCCCCGCCGCGGC
>CAIZKE010000193.1 GCA_903933475.1 uncultured Alphaproteobacteria bacterium
ATGATCCCGGCATACTGCCAGTTCTGGACCTGGGCGACGTCGCCGATGATGATGTCGCGCGGGTCCAGCAGCAACCCGCCGCCCGCACCGGTTTCGATCCGCGTCAGGTCGACATAGCGCAGGGTCTCCTTGCCCGAGACCTCCACCCAGCCGCCGCCGCGCCGGCCGGTGGCCAGCACCGAGCCCAGCATGGTCGTCAGGTCGTCGGACCAGATCACCGCCGAACCGCCCTGGCCCCGGGCCGAGGCGACGCTGATCGCGACGCCGTCGTTGACGAAGTTGGTCCCGGCGTTGGCCAGGGCTGGCAGCGGGCCGAACCGGCCCTCATGCGCTGCATAATCGGCCCGCGCCGTGCGATCCACAGAGCCGCCCTGGAAGGCGCCGCCGACGCGGACCAGCCCCCCCATCGCCCCGCCCGAGGCGTCGATCCGGGTCGACAGGAGCCGCACCGATCCGCCCGTCAGATCCACCCGCCCGCCATAGCCGAGGAAGCCCGAGGCCAGGTAGGCGCCAGACGTCGCCAGGTCGCCTGTGGACGTCACGCCGATGACGCCGCCGTGCAGGCCGCCAGAGGCGTTGTTGACCGAACCTGCGATCTCCGAGACCGCGCCGCCTGACGTGTAGGTCAGCCGTCCGCCCGTGCCCGTCCAGCCAATCGCTGCGATCTGGTCTGCCAGGCTGAGCCTGCGCTCGGCCCGCAGGGTCACAGATCCGCCGTTGAACCCGCCCGAGGCATTGACCGTTCCGCCCATGGCCAGGAAGCCACCGGCGACCTCGATCGCCCCGCCGTCCAGCCCCGCGCCGCCCGAGGCGTCGATGCGGCCCGTGACCTGCACGACGCCCGATGGCCCGCCGTCCAGGACGACATTGCCCAGGTGTACCCGGCCGCCGGCACCCTCGCGGACCGTCGTGGCGATCAGCGCCCCGTCCACCTTGACGGCACCCAGCATCAGGTCGCGGGCGCCCTGGGCCGACAGATAGACGCGCCCGCCCTCGGCCCGGGTGGTTCCGCCGGCTGTGACCAGGGCGCTCAGCGGACGCCCCAGGGCATCCACCAGACCCGCCGCATCGCTCACCGGAACCGCGACCTGGAGGAACCGGTCACCCGAGAAGTCCACGGTCAGGACATCGCCGGCGCCCAGGCCGATCCGGCCCAGACGCGCCTCGACCACGCCCTCATTGACCACGCCCGACCCGACCAGGGCTGCGCCCTGAGAGGCCGTGATATTACCCTGGTTGACCACGGTGGCGGCCCGGCCGGTCCGCCGGAAGGTCAGGTTCCCCGACAGGAAGTCAGCGTCGGCGATGTCCAGGCTCGAGCCGACAAAGGCGCCCGTATCGATCGTCGCGCCGTTGGTGATGGCGATGCCGTTGGGGTTGACCAGCAGGAACTGGCCATTGGCGCTCAGGGACCCCGCAAGGATCGAGGCGTCCTTGCCGGTCACGCGCCCGAGGAAGGCCGAAAGCGGACCCGGCTGGTCGATGCGCACGCCGGCGCCCGAGCCGATGTCGAAACTCTGGAAGTTGACGATCGCCTTTTGGGTGGACTGGGTGATCAGCAGGCGGTTCGGGGCGCTGGCGTCAAACCCAACCCCGCCGTGCACGACCCGCGGGTCCACCGGCAGCTCACGCCCGGCGGGCGGTGCAACGGGAGCAGCCTCCTGGGCGAAGGCTGGACTGAAGAGCAGTGTCGCCACGCTGGCAAGCAGGGCCACGCGCAGGTTTGCTCGACCGTATCGACCCCTGTTCACATGCACGGGAGATTTCAGTGCACGGTTCTCGAGAACGAAATCAGGAGTCAAATCTGCACCGCTTTCCTCGGGCTGGCGAATTTAGGCTTTCGCATTCCGTCGAAAAAACATGGCTAAAACCAAGCTTCAGCTAGGACATCCACTTCCCGGCACGCGGGAATAGCATGAGAAGGGCGCGGTGCATATTCCGGTATGGCAAACAACGAGTTAACCGATAGCTGAGAGCGACAACAGGCGCTTGGAGTCCGACAGCCGATCCGGCCAGGGTCGCGCCGGATGGGCGCGGCACTAGTTTCCGATGGCCGCCGGGTCCGCCCACCAGGACAGGGTGTGGACGTCATGCGCCGAGGTCCAGATGCCGTCGGGGGTGTAGCGCAGGGCGCCGCTGCCGACAGGAGCGCCGACCCGGGCAAGGATGGCGAGCGACTTCGGATCCAGGACAACGAAGGTCTGCCCTGCGGTCGTGCGTAGCCAGACCTTGCCGCCGCCGGTATCGATGTCGCCCCATTTCAGGGTGGCGTCGACCTTAACGCGGCCAGTGACGGCACCGGTTGCCGGGTCGATGCGGGCGACCGCGCCGTCCCCTTGTTCCTGCACCCAGACCGCGCCTTCGCCAGCGGCGAGGAAGCCTGGTGCCTTGCCAAGCCGGGTGGTCGCCACGGCGGTGTTCTTCCCGGGGTCGATCTTCTGGACGGTCTGAGCGGGGGCGCTGACTGCCCAGAGCGCGCCTTCCCCGAAGGCCAGGTAGCTGGTGCCGGGTTCGACCTTGATGGACCCAATGACCGTATTGGTCGCCGGGTCGATGCGGGCGATGACGCCTGACTTGTCGCTGGCCACCCAGATCGAACCGGCGCCCGAGACGACATTCATTTCGCCGTCGGGGCTGGCGAGGCCGGTAGGGATGACAGCGGCGACCCTGTTAGCCCGGATGTCGATGCGGTTGACGGTCATGGCCTTGCAATCGGCGACCCACAGCGCGCCCGCGCTGATCGTCATGGCACCGCAGGCGCCTGCCAGCGGTACCTCGGCGAGCTTGCCGGCCTTTGACCAGCGCTCGACCCGGCCCTTGTTGGTGGTCCAGACCGTGTCCCCGTCGACAGCGAGGAAATCGGCAAAGCCCGGCACCTTGATGACGGTCTCGACGGGCGCAGCCCCGGCGGCGGGAGCAAGGGCAAGGCTGCCCGACCAAGCCAGGACAGCCCAAAGCTTTTTCATGGCGTTCGCGATCAGTTGGCAGAGGCGGGAGGGATGCGGCCTTGCTTCATCCGGTCGAGCCAGGACTGGAAGGGGAAGAGCCATTGTTCCTTGATCGACAGCCGCCTGCGGTCACCCTGGCCGACGACATGGCTTTCGCCTTCGCGATAGGTGCCGAAGATCCGGTCCATGAGGATCATGGCGTTGGCGTAGTTGCAGCGCGTGTCCTCATAACTGATCGCCGTGTGGTGCAGGCTGTGGTTGCGGATGGTGGTGAAGACGTAAGCGTACCAGATCGGTGGATCGGCGCGCAGGTTGGCGTGGGCGTAGATGGAGATGGCGGAAAGGCAGCTAAAGCCCGCATACATCGCCGCAGGGTTCCAATCGAATAGCGAGACGACCCCCAGGCTGATCAGGAATAGCTCGATCGGATTGCCGACAAAGCCCTTCATGGCGTTGAGTTGGGTGATGTGATGATGCGGCGCATGGGTGGACCAGAACAGGCCATTGTTGTGCATCAGCCGGTGCATCCAGTACTGGCCGAACTCCCAGATCGCCATGAACATGAACACCTGCACCAGGAACGGCAGCGCAGCGACCCAGGGTGTGGCGAGGCCCAGCGACTCCTTCAGCGCCACCATGGGTTGATCGGCGAAGGTGCGCGTCGCCCAGACGATCACGGTCGCATTCAGCCCCACGTAGAAGATGTCGGTGAAGAACTCGGTCGTATTGAGACGCCAGCCCGGGTGCCGCGCGTTCAAGACTTCGAGCCCCTGGACAAAGGCGATGACCCCGAAACCGACGACAGGCAACAGCCACCAAATATCGAGCCAGGACTTGGGAATGTTGGCCCAGAACAACAGCAAGGCGAAAAGAGTCGCAGGCGGCATCAGGTCGAAGATTTTCTGCTTCATGACTGTTCTTCCGCACTCACGTCCCAGGTCGGCCTTGCAGCAGATTCAGGTGACCACGATCAGGCGCTCCCGACAATAGAGGCGGGGCCGCGGAAGGCGTTTGCCGATAAACGCTCAGCGGGGCTTCAGATAGCTCGATCCGGGCCTGAGGATGGTGATTGTATGGTCTGTGAAGTTCCACAGGCTGGGGTTCAGGGCCAGGAACCGGGCACCGAGCCGCAAGGCGTTTGAACCTGGCCAAGGCCGGACATCCTTGGGGCCACCCGCTTCGATGAGGGTGACGGATATCCGCTCGAACACCGCGCCGCCAAAGCTGACCGGCCCCACCACCGCCAGGTCGCCTTCGGGTGTCAGGACGCCCTTGGCCTCCAGGGCGGCGCGGGTCTCGGCGCGCACGTAGAAGGTACCCCCGTCCCCGGTATCGAAGTCCAGAACCACGGGCAGCGATCCGACAAAGGCCCCGGTGGTCGGCTGCTCACCTTCGGCCATGGCGACTGAAAAGCGGGCGACCACATCCTCCCTCGGCGGTTCGCCAACCCCAGGAAGGCCGTCGGCCTGCGTCTGCAGGATCGTCAGAACCTGGCGGCCGTAGTCGAGAACGAAGGCACCCCCGGACACCGCCGGCGAGCCAACAAAACCGAGAAAGTCTGGCCCGAACGCCACTTCGACGAAGCCGAAATCGCCGCTCAGGAGCAGAGGTGGCGTGGACATGGGCTGGCCGCTGACCCTGACCGGGGGCGCGGGGTGCTCCCGAACGGAAAGCACCTGCCCCGATGCCGCCTGTCCACCCCGAAGCTGAGTGCCTTCATCAAGATTCAGGGCGTCACGATTAAGCATGATGGACACCGGCGTACCGGTGTCGAACATCAACCGCCCCCTGGCTTCGCCGATGGTCGCAGCGATCAGGGGTTTGCCATCGACGACCTCGAACGGGATTTCACGCCAGCCGGCGGCCTGCCCGAGCAGGGCCGGATTCGGGTTCGGAATCGGGTGCGGAAGGGCGACAGCGGCCATCAGGGCCAGAGACGTCGAGAACGCAATTAAGCTCATGGGCGACGACCTTTGCAAACCGGGATGCAGTCGCTGCCGGACGGAACCGCTGCGTGTCTTACGGAGCCCCACCCGAGACCTCTGTCCATACGAAATGTCCATGGCGGGCGGCGCAATCGGTATTGCTTATTTTGTTCGTGTTTTGTTCTTTTCATTTCCGGCTTCGCATGTTCTTGTTCGCGGAAGGCCTGGACGGTGCCCTGCCGTACCACCGGCCCCCAAGCGAAAGGAAACCTGAAGAATGGCGAGAATGCCGCAGGGACAGCCCCGTCCCGTCCCGGATCCCGACGGTGACCGCTACGACGAGATGCTGCGCCAGGAACGGCTGAGGCGCGCCCGCGCCGAGGCTGACGAGGCCGGGCCGCCTGGCGCTTCGGTGGGACATCCGGAACTGCTGGAATCGCTGATCCCCGTCTGGGGCTCCGGGCGGGAGGCCGTGGCCGACTTCCAGGAAGGGGACTATGCGGGGGCGGCCCTGAACGGTGCCCTTGCGGCCTCCGACCTGTTTCTGGCAGGCGCGATCGTCAAGGGCGTCGCCAAGGGTGGCGTCTACACCGTAGGCAAGATGGCGGCCAAGAAGGCAACCAAGAAGGCAACCAAGACGACCCCCTATAACTGGGATGCGAAGGTGCGCCCCTGGATGGGCGCGCAGGGCTATCTGGCCAAGGGGCAGGCGGGCCACCATTGGGCCATCCCACAGAACGGCTGGGGCAAGGGCGTGCCGGAGAGGATCAAGAATCAGCCCTGGAACATCAAGCCCATGCCGGAGGGGCCGGCAGGTGCCGAGATGCACGGCCGCATGACGGGGCGCTACAAGGGCAAGCCGAAGTTCAACGCCCTGGAGCGGTACATCTACGGCACGCCCGCCTGGTCCAAGACTGCCACGGGCGCCGCCGTGGGGCACCCGGCGGCGGCGGCCAAGGCAGAATCGGAGAAGAGACGATGAGCCCGACCTTTCCGGCTATCGGATTCCGCCAGGACGTGGGGCGCTACGCCACGCCCGGCCTGGAGAAGTTCGTCGAATTCAGCAGTTCGGAGGACTTCGCGATCTGCAACGGATGGGAGCTGAAGTACGGCGCCCGCAACGGCATGGTGCTCGTGGACTCCGAGCTGCGGAGCTGGAGGGTGGTCAGCGTAACGCGGCTGGGGATCGTCCCGCCCCTTTGGTCCTTCCTGCTCAGGTTTCTGCTCCAGCAGGCGCCCTATTGGGTCGACCAGGAACTGGAGCCCCTCGAGCCGATCACGCTGGACCAGCTTAAGGACCGCATGGCGGCCTCCGTCCTGTCCAACCCGGACGACTGGCGCGATGACGAGGCCATCGCCGGAGAGGACGGCCCGCCCCAGGACGAACAGGAAATGCTGGACGCGAGAGTCGCCGGAATCCGCGCCGCCGACTCCGTCGAGGCGATCTGGGAGTTCCTCTACTGCCGCTGATCTGAGGGGTGAAGGGTTACCTCCGGACCGGCGGTACCGATCGGGAAGCCCTCAAGGCGCCACCGCCAGAGCACCAGGACGGCGCGGATCGGCGGCGCCCAGGAACAGGCCCTTGTCGATCATGATGGACTGAGCGCTG
>CAIZKE010000194.1 GCA_903933475.1 uncultured Alphaproteobacteria bacterium
CTCCCCCTCGGCGATCCGCGCCCGTACCGCCTCGACCTTGGCCCCGAAGTTCGCCCGGGGCTCCACGTCTGCCACCTGGCCGGTCGCGCCTCCGGGCGGCGGCGAGGGCGCTGCAAGTCCGGACAGGAGGGCCGCGCGGCGTCTCGGACAGGCGCCGGGGGCCTCCTGCAGGCAAACGGTCCGGGTCTGGTGATCGAAGGCAAGGACCAGGTCGTAGAGCGCCACCGCCGATGGCGGCCCGCCCCTGGCACACCCCGGATCGTAGCCCAGGAGGCCAGCCACCCCTGTCCGCAGCGGCGGCGCTCCCGGGGGCGATGTCGCTGCCTCGAGGGCGTCAGCGTGCGCTTGCGCCCATGCAATTGCCGCCTCGGCCTGGCCGTGCAAGGACGCTGTGCGCGGATGGGCGAGGATATGGCTCCAGCGGCCTTCGTCGCCATCCCCCAGCAGGAGCAGGGAATAGGGCGTGTCCCGAAGGCTTGCGAAGGCCTCCAGCGGATGTCGCCAGGGCAGGGAAGGGGCGGGAGAGTCCATTCGTGCCTTAGTGCATCAGCGTTAGCGAAACCGCCATGGGGCTGGCTCCCTGTGTCCACCGGGCGTTTGCGTTTCCTGGATGAATGCCGAAGTCACCTTCAATCTGAGCCCAGGCGGTCGGCATCACTTGGTGGTGAGACTCCCGGACCGCCAGTCCCTGCGGCAGCTTGGCCCTCGCCCCCCGATCTTGGCCTCCCGATCACCTGCCGCGGACCGACGAGGCGTTCGTAGAAAGTTCGTCGAACCACTTACAGATGAGGGGAACAGCGTGAAGCACGGACTCGCCGTGGCCGAAGGGGCCCACAGCCACCGCCTTCGCGTTCCCTCCACGCTTGGCCGACGCCTCGGCGAAGGCGATGGACTCCTGCGGCGAGACATCCACATCCTGCGTTCCATAATAGGCGCGGAAGGGGGCTTGAGGTGTCCAGTTCCAGGCTTCGTTGGCGCGAGCGGCGTCAAGAAACCAGTGACTGCCGCCGTTCGCCTGCGCTCTCAGGAAGTCTGATCTGAACATTTCGTGCGGATTTCGGGGCAGCAGCTTCAAGACGTCAGCCCCGTGGGATCCGTCCAGGGCCTGCCTCACCTGCCCGGCGGCCGGCGCTGTCATGAGCGTTTCCAAGGGGTGTCCGTAGTAGGTCGCCCAGGACTGGGCCGCCAATCCCAGGTAAGTCGACGAACCTGGGGAATGCCCTTGCAGGGCGAAGGGAATTGATGTCCCGGCAAGGTCATAGGCGCCAGCAACCGCCGCCGCCGCCCTTACCCGCATCGCAGGGCGTTCCGCAGCTTCCAGTGCACGTTGCATGACAGCCGCGTCATGCCCGCCTTGGGAAAAGCCTGAAATGAAGACCTCACCACCGCCGACTGGAAGCCGCCCGTCAAAACCCCGAGCTGTAATTTCCAGAAGGTCGAGCGTGACCGACAATGTACTCGGATTGTAAAGGTAGGCTTGGGGCGAATGAGAGACCCCGAGGCCGATCAGGTCCGGTGCCAGCAGGGCGTAACCACCGCCTGAGAAGGCGGCTGATACGGCGACGCCTTCTTGAAGGCTCGGGCTTGAAATCGACGCTGACCGTGCAGGATTGGTTCCGTGCATCCAGAGAACAAGGCCGCGAGGAGGCCTTCCATTGGGGAGGCTCACAAGCGCTGAGACGAGCACTGGCGCTCCGTTGGTCTCCGACCAGTAGGTCAGGCGGTAGGGCGTGAATCCACACTCGACCGGGATTTCAGGCGAGACACCTGCAAGACCCAGAACGACGCGGTTGACCAAGGCCGGATACCATCCAAGTCGGTCCAGCGAGGCGATCGTGCCGCGTGGCTGAGGATCCGCTGCAAGTTGGGTGACGTCTGGCCGCACTGAACATCCACCTCCAGCCACCAGTCCTGAAGCTCCCAGGAGTGCGCCGACAACCTCGCGTCGCCCGACGGAACCGCCACCGGCATGTGGAAACTGTCCGCTCATCCACGGTTCCCCTTTAAGTCCGCACGGACAAGCTCGCGGGTCATAACAGCCAACGGAACCCGGGAACGCTTGATGAGCGAGTTCAGATTCCTTGACGCGGAACGACCGGATTGGTTCCGCTAGATGGATCCGAGACGCAGGCAAGGCAAGGCCTGGCGACCAATTCCGACTTCTGAGAATAATTCGCATTTACGCAGGCAGTGATGATTGTTAGGAACGATTATCATTTTCATTCGCGTCTGAGTCTGACCCGTTATGCGTTCCCGGGACTTCGCCTTCGTCCTTGCATCCCTCGCCCTCGGCGTGGGTTCGGCGCAGGCCGAGGATGAGGCCGCGCAGGTCTCGACCCTGGTCGTCACCGCGCCCGCCGAGGAGGGCTATCTGCCCGGCCGGCTCGACACTGCCCTGCGCATCGCGGCGGAACTCAGGGACGTCCCGCAGTCCGTCGGGGTGGTCTCGTCCCAGCTGATCCGGGACCAGGCCATGCAGTCCATGGCGGACGTCCTGCGCTACATTCCGGGTGCCACCATCGGTCAGGGCGAGGGGCACCGCGACGCCCCGAGCCTGCGGGGCAACGCCTCCACGGCGGACTTCTTCGTCGATGGCGTCCGCGATGACGTCCAGTACTACCGCGACCTCTACAATACCGAGCGAGTCGAGGTGCTGCTGGGTCCCAACGCCATGATCTTTGGCCGGGGCGGCGGCGGCGGTGTGATCAATCGTGTCACCCGGGTGGCCGATGGCCGCCGCCACGTCGGGCTCAGCCTCGAGGGCGGGGACTTCGAGCACCGACGGGTGGTGGGTGACCTCGGCGCCGCCCTGACCGGTGAGCTTTCCGGTCGGATCAACCTGCTGCACGAGCGGTCCGGCAGTTATCGCGACTTCGTCAATGTCGAACGCTGGGGGGTGAACCCCTCTGCGACCTATCGGGGGGATGAGGGGGGCACAGCGACCCTGTCCTTCGAGCGCTTCGTCGATGACCGCACCACGGACCGCGGGGCACCCGCCTTCCAGGGTCGGCCCCTCGCCATTCCCGTCAACGCCTATTTCGGCGATCCCACCCAGAGCTGGTCCCGGGTGGAGGCGGACTCCGCGCGACTGGCCTTCGACCTGCCGCTCCGTGACGACCTGACCCTGCGCCACCGCACGGTCTGGGGCGGCTACGACAAGGGCTACGGTAATGTCTACGCTTCGGGCTCCGCGGTGGCCGATGCCCAGGGCCAGGCGTCGACCTACCCCCTGCAGGCCTATCGGAGCTTCACCGAGCGGACCAACCTGTTCAGCCAGACCGACATGGTCTGGTCCCTGGGCGGAGAGGGCGCGCGGCGGACGATCGTAGCGGGCTTGGAGCTGGGGCGGCAGGAGACCCGCAACCTTCGCGAGACCGGCCGCTTCGGCGGTCCGGCGGGGCCGATGACCCTGGCGGGGGTCTCCGTGCAGGACCCGACCCGCCGCAACCTGGTCATCGCCTACGCCAATGCCGGCTCTGACGGGCACAACTCCGGCGTTGCGGACGTGGCGGCGGTCTTCGGCCAGGTTCAGGCGGACCTCGGCCCCCGGGTCCAGCTGATCGCCGGACTGCGCTACGACGTCTTCAACCTGGACCTGCGAGACGAGCGGGCCTCGGTGGCGGGCCGGCGGGACTTCTCGCGGACTGACCGAATCTGGTCTCCGCGCCTGGGCGTCGTGGTCCGGCCGGTCGAGCCCCTGTCCATCTATGCCAGCTATTCGGTATCCAGCCTTCCGGCTTCGGGCGACCAGTTTGCGGGCCTTTCCCTGTCTACCGAAACCCTCAAGCCCGAGTCCTTCGAGAACCTTGAGGCCGGGTTCAAGATCGACCTCGGTCCGCGCCTGATGGCCACCGGCGCAGTCTACCAGCTGGACCGCGAGAACACCCAGGCACCGGATCCGCTCAACCCTGGCCGGGTTGTTCAGACCGGCGCCCAGAGGAGCACCGGCCTGGAGCTCGGGCTCAGCGGCAAGGTCACCGACCGGTGGGAGACCGTGGCCACGCTGGCGGTCCAGTCCGCCCGGATCACCCGCCAGACCGCAGCCGCGCCTGCGGGCCGCCGCGCAGCCCTGACCCCGGACTTCACCGCTTCGCTCTGGAACAAGTTCGAGGTCACGCCGAGGCTCGCCTTCGGCCTGGGCGTCGTGCACCAGGGCGACATGTTCGCCTCGATCTCCAATACCGTGACCCTGCCGGGCTTCACGCGGGTCGATGGCGCGGTCTTCCTGAGGGTGGGCGAGGACTACCGCCTGCAGTTCAATGTCGAGAACCTGGGCGACATTGCCTGGAGCCCCACCAGCCATGGCGATAACAACATCCAGCCGGGCGCCCCGCGCACAGTTCGGGTCTCGGTCTCCCGGGGGTTCTGAGCCTCAGTAGCCGGGGGGCGGGCGGAAACCGCCGTTCAGGGTTTCGATGAGGCCGGCGACGGCCAGGGTCGTCTGGTCGGCCCAGAGGGGTCCGATCACCTGGAGTCCCATGGGCAGGCCCTCGTCCGACAGGGCGACGGGGACGGCGGTGGCGGGCAGTCCGGGCAGGGTCGGCAGTCCCGCCCAGACCAGATGCTTCAGATAGGAGATTTCGACGCCATCCACGGTCAGCTTCCGGGACCCCATGGACCCTTCGGTCACGTGCGGGAAGGCGGCGGTCGGGGCGATGGGCGCCAGCAGGACGTCATGGTCCTGGAAGAACCGCGCATAGTCCGCCCTCAGCCTGTGCCGCCGCTCGTCCGCTGCCTTCCATTCCTGGTGGCTGGCGGCGTAGCCGGGTGACATGGCGGCATTTAGGAGGTCCCGGTAGAGGACGTTCTGCTCGGCCAGGTCCGGACCTGGCAGGCCAGGCTCTGTGACCTGCGCCCCGGCCGCGGCCAGCCGGGCGCCGACCTCCCGGACCGCCGCCTTGCACGCCGCCGACGTCGGGGCCGCCGGGTCCTCGACATGGATGGCGACCCTCAATCCCCGGGCCGACTGCGAGCGGGGGGAGGCGGGCGGCAGGCGGGCGCCGGGGATACCGCCGGTGGTGATGGCGGTCAGAACGTCCAGGCCCAGGCGCACATCCGCGACGGAGCGTCCCATCGGACCGGCCACCACCAGGTCCATCAGGGCGTGGGCCCAGACCGGCGGACGGGGACTCTCGCCGAAGCGGTCGACAGCGTTCCATGTGGGCTTGTGGCCGAACACGCCGTTGTAGTGGCAGGGCACGCGGATGGACCCACCGATATCGCTGCCCAGTTCCAGAAGCGTCATGCCGGAGGCCAGGGCAGCGCCTGCCCCTCCGGAGGAGCCGCCCGCGGTGCGCTCCGGGTTCCAGGGGTTCCGGCAGAGGCCATGGATGTCGTTGTAGCTCTGGATATCCCCGCCGAACTCCGGAAGGTTGGTCTTTCCAAAGACCACCGCGCCCGCCGCCCTCAGGGCGGCCACGGCGGGCGCATCGGCTTCCGGCCTGTAGTCGGACAAGGGGGCATGCCCTGAGGTGGTGACCAGGCCCCGGGTGGCGAAGATGTCCTTGATGGTCATGGGAAGGCCGTGCAGCGGGCCTGTCAGTCGTCCCTGCCGGCGGGCCTCGTCGGCGGCGCGGGCATCCCTCAGGGCACCGTCCATGTCCATGGCCACGACGGCTTTCAGGACAGGATTGAACCTTTCAACGCGCTCCAGCTGGGCGGTGAGGAGGGCCTCGCTGGTAATCGCGCCCCGGGCGAGGGCGTCCAGGGCGTCCGTGGCTGTGGCCGTCGAAAGGTCAATCATGAGGTCATTCCATAAGGGACTGGAGTTCGGAGATGCGCGCGAGGGTCAGCCGGGTGTCGCACCGAAGGCGCGCCGCCTCCTTTGGGAGGGCCTCTGTCGAGACGCCTGCGGCCTCAATACTACAGTCGGCCGTCTTCTTGCGGACCCAGGCGCGCTGCATCTCAAGGAGCTGGCTGCGGGCGTCCTCGGGGAGCGCCTTCCAGACCGCATTGATCTGCTGGTTAGCCAACTTGTTCTCGGCTGCGGCCATGTCGAGGTCGGCCTTCTGGGCTGCCTCGGTCTGCTTGGCCGTCTCGGCCTCGGCGGCGGCCACTTGTGCGGCCTGGGCCTTGCTTGCGCCCTCAATCTCGTTTCGGGCGAGGTGGGCGCCGACCACCTGGCCCAGGGCGGTGAACATGGGCGAGGCGCCTTCAACCTCGCCGTAGATCTTGTCCCGCTTGTCGGTCGGCTGGACGCTGAATTCGAGATCGAAGGTCAAGGAGTCCGCCGAGCGCTTCAGGCCCGCCTCTTCCAGCAGGCTGTCGACATTGGATAAGTCCAGCAACTTTCGGGTCTGGTCGGCGTCCTGGATCATGGTCAGGGGAATCACGATCTTGGCGGTTCCGGCGCAGAACCGCCTGGTGCTATCGGGGTCCTTCTTGGTCGTCCGGATGTCCTCGATCAGGACCTTCAGTTCGGCGACGGTTGCGCGGACCTTCGAGGCTGCGGACATGCGGGAGCCGTCCTCCAAGGCCAGCTCGGCCTCTGCGGCCTTTTCCACCTGTTCCCGGACGATGGAGGTGATCACCTCGCGGGAGGATTCGCTAGCGCAGTCCGTGGCGGTGACGCCGCAGCTGGAGAGAAGGGCACCCAGGGCCAGAACGGGAAGGATCGTGATGGTCTTCATGTCTTTGCTCTCCCAGCCATTTCCCGAGGAAAATCTAGGGTCCACTCCTTAACCGGAGGCAAAAAACCCGCCTCAGGTCTCTGCGGAGTGCAGGAGGGCCACCGCGGCGGCAAGGATCACTGCCAGGGCCTCGTCTCGGGGAAGGCCTTGCTCGCGCCGGAGCCGGGACCAGGCCTCGAAGCTCAGCACGAGGTCGAGGGCCTCCATCCGACCGGGATCTGCGCACACCGCCGGAAGGTCCCTGGCGAGGGACTGCCGCAGGTTGGTCACCATCCGGGCGTGGTCGCGGGCCAGAAAGTCGGAGCGGTGACGGTGCGCTGTCGAGGCGTGCTTGAAGGGAAAAATGCGCTCATAGGCCTCGGCCCGCATGGACGCCAGTTCAACCAGCCGGCCCGCTTCATTGCCCGATACCAGGGGACGGGCGACCAGGTCCGCGAGTTCGCCCTCAATGGTCCGGCTGATCTCGGCGTAGAGGCTGTCCATGTCCCGAAAGTGGCGGAAGACTGTCCTCAGACCCACCTCGGCCCGGGCCGCCACGCGTTCCGCCCCGGGGGCGACCTCCCCCTCCCGCATGAGTTCCAGCATGGCCTCGACGATGCGGTCGCGGCTGTCGAGACCGCGTCGGCGCCGGCCATCCGTTTCCTCATGGTCGGGGGTCATCCCGCCAGAAGAGCCTCGCAGCCAGTGCCGTCAAGGGCGGCATCCACGACTGCCCGGGCATCCGGGGCGAGTGCGGCGTAGGCGTCCTTCAGGGCCTTCAGGCACTTGGCCTGGTAGGGGAAGGGCTGCTGCGACCAGGGCTGGCCGTCGACCTCGGCCCGGACTTCCGCCGCACCCGAGATCACGGCCTGGGCATTGGCCAGCATGACGGGCGTGTACACACGTCCGATCTCGGCAAGCAGGACTTTCAGGGTTGGAGGCGGGTTCGCTGCGTCGATCCAGTCCCCGTCGCCGGGTTCCACGCCGGACTGGTCCTCCATCATGCCCACCCATGCGGTGACACGCGGGGCGACCGAGAGGGTCAGGGCGGCGGGCGTGGGGTCAAACTCCGCCAACTGCGTCAGCTGGCCATAGGTGGCAAAGTCGCTGGCACCGGGGCGCTTGCCCATGAGGTAGGGCAGGACCCGAAGATGGTCCTCGAAGGCGTCGAGGAAACGACGGTAACTTGCCTCGATGATCGGGCCGGTGACCGCATTGGACCCGACATAGCGAAGCCGGCCAATCTGCCGGTCTGCGACTGCCCGCCCGCGCTCGGCCAGGTCTGCATCCGGGACCGATAGCCCTCGCCAGCAGGGAAGGATGGCCGAGGCTTTGGCGATGTCTGCAGCGTAGGCCCAGCGGTAGTGGAACATGGCCTTGGTCAGCCACTCGTCAGCATAGTCCTCGATCAGGGCGTCCAGGAA
>CAIZKE010000195.1 GCA_903933475.1 uncultured Alphaproteobacteria bacterium
TGTCATCGGGGACATGATCAGCCCGTTCAAGGCTGCTCTCGGCTACGACTACAAGGCCTTCGAGCACCGGCTGGAGCAGGCGATCCATATCCGCTTCGGCCTGCCCGCCCGGACGCCCACCGACATCCGCAAGCTCATCAAGTCGGCGGACCGGGCCTGCGCCTACTTCGAGGCTGTCCAGCTGGCCGGGTTCGGGCGCGAGGAGTCCCTCGCCCTTTTCGGCGCCCCACCCGACGGCTATCACGTCGAGATTGATCCCCTGGCACCCGGCCCGGCGCAGAGGGACTATGTCCGGCGCTTCCATCTCCTGTCGGAGGCGGCCGGCTTCGCATCGGCCGCCCTGAGGACGGATCCCGAGGGCGGATTAGGGTGACCCCGCAGCGGATCGTCATCGGCCTGTCGGCAGTGGTCGCCGCCGTCTCCGAAGGCGAGGCGAGGGTCCTGACTGTGAGGACGCCGGAGGCGCCAGCCGCCCTTCCCTTCGGACCCTTTGACCCCGGGGCCGACCGGACCTTCGAGCTGGCCCTGCGGGCCTTCGTCTCGGCCCAGACAGGCTTTGATCCCGGCTATGTCGAGCAGCTCTACACCTTCGGCGACAAGGGGCGCGATGCGCCCCTGGCCGCGGTGGACGGCTCCGAGGCCGCCCGGGTGATTTCCGTAGGGTATCTCGGTCTCACCGCAAGGATGGAGACCACAGCCCAGAAGGGTGCTGCCTGGTCGGCCTTCACGAGCTTCTTTCCCTGGGAGGACTGGCGGGAGGGGCGGCCGGGCGCTCTGGAGGGGATCGAGCCGGTGCTGCGGCGGTGGGCTGGTGGCTCAGCCACGCGACTTTCGAGGGCCCGGCTACTCTTCGCCCTCGACGGGGCCCCCTGGAACGAAGAACGGGCGCTTGAGCGATACGAACTGCTCTACGAGGCCGGCCTGGCGCCCGAGGCCTCGCGCGACCGGGGCGAGACGCCCCTGCCGGACGTCGCCCGCCTCGGCCTGTTCCTCGGAGAGCCCATGATCTCCGATCACCGCCGGATCCTGGCGACCGCCCTCTCCCGCCTGAGGGGCAAGCTCAAATACCGCCCGGTCATCTTCGAGATGATGCCGGAGGCCTTCACCCTCTCGGCGCTCCAGAAGGCGGTGGAAGGGGTGGCGGGGGTGCCACTCCACAAGCAGAACTTCCGGCGCGCCCTTGAACGGGGCGGCCTGGTGGAGGGCCTGGGCCGCCTGGACCAGGACACGGGCGGGCGGCCGGCCGAGCTCTTCCGGTTCCGCAGGGAGGTTCTCGCCGCCCGACCGGTCTCGGGCCTATCCCTGCCGCTCCTGCGGGACTGAAACGCCTCTGGCGTCGGGACCGATGTTCTGTTTTTGTTCTTCCCCGTTTGGGAGGAAGACGTGCGCCGCATCCGACGCCTGCTGCATCGCCGCCATGACCTGGATGGGCGCCTGCTCTACGGCATGATCCGGGCGGCTAGCCGGGACCGGCCGCACCGGTTCGTGGACCCCGCCGACGTCCCCGAATTCGAGGGCGAGAGCGCCTGGTTCGAGATCGAGGTCCTGGCCGGGGGCCAGCTACGATTCCTGCGCCGGATCGACGGGCCATTGGCGGACTGATCCGGTTCGCGCTTGGCCCCGGGCCGCCGCTCGCCTATCGAGGTTCCAAACGGAGGAAACGTCCATGACCATCGCCCGCCAGGTACATCTTGTCCGCCGCCCCAAAGGGGTTCCCGTCCCCGAGGATTTCGCTGTCGTCGAGGCCCAGCTTCCCGACGCTGGCGAGGGGGAGATCCAGGTCGAGGGCCTGATCCTCTCGGTCGACCCCTACATGCGGCCGCGCCTGGACGCCGACCAGAAGCTGGGCGAGGCCATGGCCGGCGGCGGTATCGGCCGGGTCGTCCAGTCGCGTAACGCGAAGTTCCGCGAAGGCGACATCGTCCGGCATGGCCAGGGCTTCTCCGAGCGCTTCAACAGCGACGGCCGGGGCGTTTCCGTCCTCACCCCGGATCCGGACCTGCCCCTCAGCGTCTACATGCACGCCCTGGGCGGGACCGGGATCACCGCCTATGGCGGCCTCCTTGAGACCGGCGCCCTGAAGGATGGCGAGCAGGTCTTCGTGTCCACTGCAGCGGGGGCCGTGGGCTCCGTCGTCGCCCAGATCGCGAAGATCAAGGGCTGCTACGTGATCGGCTCCACAGGATCGGACGAGAAGAAGCGCTGGCTCCTCGACGAGGCCGGCCTCGACGCCGCCATCAACTATCGGTCCGAGAACCTGCGCACCGCCCTGAAGGCCGCCGCGCCCAAGGGGATCGACGTCTACTTCGAGAATGTCGGAGGGGCGCACCTCGACGCCGCCCTCGCCTGCATGAACCTGCGCGGCCGGATCGCTGTCTGCGGCATGATCTCGACCTACAATGGTGACCGCGAGGGCGTCCGGAACCTGTCGGTCCTGATCTATTCGCGGATTCGGATGGAGGGCTTCGTGGCCTCCGACTTCCCGCACCTCCAGGAGCAGTTCCAGTCCGACATGACCGGCTGGCTGAAGTCCGGCCAGATGCGCTACCAGGAGACCGTACTAGAGGGTTTCGAGCGCGCGCCCGAGGCCCTGATCGGCCTGTTTGAGGGCCGCAATTCCGGCAAGATGCTGGTGCGGCTCTAGTCTACTCGGCGGGTGTGGAGGCGGCGGCCTGGCGGGCGGCCCAGCGGGCCCGCAGGCTCTCGCTGGTGTCCCGGCTGCCGTCGGGGCTCCAGCCCGGAGGGCCGAAGAGATAGCCGCCGACCTCCCGCAGGGAGCGGGCGGAGGCCAGGTCGCGGGTGATGGCGATCCACTCGTGGAAGGCCACTGTCAGGATGTTGAAGCTGCCCAGGTTCCGGATCAGGCCATAGCGGGGCTTTTCGGCGTCCAGCTCGGCCTGGAAGGTGCCGAACAGCTTGTCCCAGATGATCAGGATGCCGGCGTAGTTTCGGTCGAGGTACCGGGGGTTGCGGGCATGATGCACCCGGTGGTGGGAGGGCGTATTGAACACCGCTTCGAACCAGGCGGGCATGCGCCCCACAGCCTCGGTGTGGATCCAGAACTGGTAGACGAGGCTGATCCCCTGCTGGATGAAGATCTGCGCCGGCGAGAAGCCGAGGAAGGCCAGGGGCAGCCAGAGAAGCCAGGTGCCCACCAGGCTCCCGGTCCAGGTCTGCCGCAGGGCCGTGGACAGGTTGTAGTGCTGCGAGGAGTGGTGGTTCACGTGGGCCGCCCACCAGAGCCGCCGCTCATGGCTCAGCCGGTGGAAGCCATAATAGGTCAGGTCCTCGAGGAAGAAGATTGCCACCCACCCCCACCAGGCGGTGAAGGGAACGGTGAAGACCCGGTGCTCCCAGGCCCAGACCGTGGCGGCGAAGACCAGGCCGGCGGTCAGGAGGGCGGGTACGCCGCGCAAGAGCCCCATGGCAAGAGAGGCCAGGGTGTCCCGCGCCTCGTATTCGGCCTTGGCCAGCCGCAGGCGCCCGAGGCCGATCTCCAGCAGGATGGCGAGAATGAAGAAGGGGACGGCCAGCTTGATCGGGTCGAAGGGGGCTTCCAGCATCACGCGGTCTCCGGGGGCCATCCCGCCAGGACGGGACGGGCAAGTCGAGGGCTGACGCCAGCCAGGCGCAGGTGCAGGCGGCCGTCCTGGACCGGGGCGTCGGCAGCCTCGGTCCAGGCGAGATCCCGGGCCACCCAGGCGTCACCGAGGCGAAACAGGTAGAGGGCGCGCGCGCCGGAACGGGCCAGGGCTGAAGAGCCGTCGCCGGCCAGCCAGATCCGGTCGATCTGCGCCTCGGGGAAGTCGTCTCCCAGCAGGGTCCGCGCGGCAGCCTCGTCCAGGGGCGGGGTCGGACGGGCGAGGCGGGCCAGGGCCGCAAGTCCGACCAGGACAAGGACGGCGATCCCCGAGGGGATCAGGCCGGTCAGGATGGCGGGAATGGAAATGGCAGCAGTCCTCCGCGGACAAGATTCGGGCAAGCCGACCGAAGCGTCAAGCCGGCTGAACCTCTGGCTTGACGGCGGCGCCCGGCACGCGCTGTCCTGCGGCCATGGACGCCCTGACCGACTTCATCCGCCGCCTGCCGAAGGCCGAACTTCACATGCACGTCGAAGGCTCCCTCGAGCCCGAGATGATGTTCGACCTGGCCCGCCGGAACCGGGTTGCCCTGCCCTTCGCCAGCGTCGAGGCAGTCCGCGCCGCCTACAGCTTCAGCCGCCTGCAGGACTTCCTGGACATCTATTACCAGGGGGCCGCGGTCCTCCTGACCGAGGCCGACTTCCACGACCTGGCCCTGGCCTATTTCCGCCGGGCTGCGGCGGACGGTGCCGTCCGGTGCGAGATCTTCTTCGACCCCCAGACCCACACGGACCGGGGCCTGCCCTTCCGCGTCGCCATCGAGGGCCTCCTGTCCGGCATGGCGACGGCCGAGGCGGAGCTGGGCCTGTCGACCGGCCTGATCCTCTGCTTCCTGCGTCACCTGCCGGAATCGGCGGCCCTGGAGACCCTCAAGGCCGCAGAGCCCTGGCTGGACAGGCTGCTGGGTGTCGGCCTGGATTCCTCCGAGGCGGGCTTTCCTCCGTCCGGCTTCCAGGCGGTCTTCCGCGCGGCCGGCGAGCGAGGCCTGAAGCGGGTCGCCCACGCCGGCGAGGAGGGGCCTTCCGCCTACGTGGCCGAGGCCCTGGACCTGCTCCACGTGGACCGGATCGACCATGGCAACCGGGCTCTGGAGGATGAGGCCCTGACCGCCCGGCTCGTCCGGGAAGGCCGGGTGCTGACTGTCTGCCCGCTCTCGAACCTCAAGCTCTGCGGGGTTCCCTCGCTGGAGATGCACCCCTTGAAGCGGATGCTACAACTGGGCCTGAAGGCCACCGTGAACTCTGACGATCCGGCCTATTTCGGGGGCTATCTCCTGGACAATTGGGTGCAGACCGCCCGGGCCGTCGGGCTGGAGCGAGACCACCTCGTCACCCTGGCCCGGAACAGCCTGGAGGGTGCCTTCTGGTCAGAGGCTGAGTGCAAGCCCCACCTCGCCCGCCTGGACGCCCTCGCCGCCGGTCAATGATCGCCGGCCATCATGTCCCGGGTCATGACCCACTTGCCGTCGAGCCAGTCAACGATCTCACGGGCTGCAGGATGGTCGAAGGCGGCATAGCGCCCGCGTAGGCGATCCCGCACCTCAGGGTCCATCCGGTCGCGCCCGGTATCGTTCAGCAACATCAGGTGCCGCCGGACCAGGTCGGAAAGTCCTGGTCCGAGTACCTCCCGGGCCGCCGCCTCAAGGGCTGCGCCATAGTCGTAGTCGTCGCCCAGCCTGTAGCTCTCCGGCAGGGTCAGGGCGGGCAGAAGTGTCAGTTCTGGCTGGAGGGCCGGGTTCACAGCATGGGCCGCCAGCCGGGATCCGATCTGCGCCGGGCGCCCCGTGAAGGCGCGCAGGTAGAGGAAAGGCGACATCCGGGGGCCATCGTTGACCGGATAATTGTCCCAGAGGAAGGGCCGCCGGCCCAGCTGCTCGCCCACCCGCTCGAGATGGTGCACCCCATAGGCGCGGCTACAGACCTCCTCGCCTGTCCAGAAGACCTCGATCCGGGGGTCAAGCGCGCGGCCAAGGGCTTCGAGATAGCCTTCGGGACGCTGGCCGAAGGCCATGTCCAGGGCCGGGTCGTCTGAATAGTAGGTCGGGCAGAAGACGATCCGGCTGGCCCGGGTCCGCCCTGCGATGAAGTGGACGATCTCGGCCTGGGCTTCGGCCAGGCCCGGCAGGTCGCCGCGCATGTCGTCGAAGAGGATGCCCAGGTCCTCGACCCCAAGGTCATCCAGGAGAGCCAGCTTGTCGGCCAGGGCGGCCCTTGTCGCTTCGCCGAAGTCTTTCCAGACCTCGAAGGGACTGAGGCCGACACCAAACCGGACGCCGGCGTCCCGGCAGGCCGCCGAGAAGTCCGAGAGGGCCTTCAGGTCCGACTCTGGGTGCGCTTCCCGCCACCGGCGACGCAGGAAGGCGTCAGCCTTGGGGGCGTACATGAAGAAGCGATAGCCCGCCCCGGCCAGCCGGCGCATGACCCGCTCGCGTGATGCCCAGTCCCAGGGCAGGCCGTAATACCCCTCGATCAGGCCCAGTTCCGGCGTCATGGTCGCTCCCCTGCTTTTCCCGCACAGCCCCGGCGTGCTATTCAATCACCTCCGGTCTGGATCGAACCGGATCGGAGCGGAGAGACATTTTGCACGCAGCGGTCATCGCGGCCACCGGCCTCTTCACCCCCGCCGAGCGGGTCACCAACGCAGAGCTGGTTGAGGCCTTCAACGCCTACGTCGAACTGTTCAACGCCCGTCATGCCGGGGAGATCGCGGCGGGCTCTGTCCAGGCCCTCACCCCCTCGTCCGTCGAGTTCATCGAGAAGGCCTCGGGAATCAAATCCCGCTATGTGATGAACCGTTCGGGTGTGGTTGACCCAGAAGTCATGCACCCCCTGATCCCGGAGCGATCGAACGACGAGCTGTCGATCATGGCCGAGATCGGCGTGGCGGCGGCGAAGGACGCCATCGCCCGCTGGGGCAAGGACGCCTCGCAGATCGACGCCGTGATCTGTGCCGCCTCCAACATGCAGCGGGCCTATCCGGCCATGGCTGTCGAGATCCAGCAGGCCCTGGGGATCGAGGGCTTCGGCTTCGACATGAACGTGGCCTGTTCCTCTGCCACCTTCGGCATCAAGACCGCTGCGGATTACATCGCCACCGGATCCGCCCGGGCGGTGCTGGTGGTGAATCCCGAGATCACCTCTGGCCACCTCAACTTCTGTGATCGTGACAGCCACTTCATCTTCGGCGACGTCGCCACGGCGGTGATCGTCGAGCGGGCGGACGATGCGACCGGGGGCTGGGACATTCTTGGAACCCGCCTGAAGACCGTGTTCTCGAACAATATCCGCAACAACTTCGGCTTCCTGAACCGTACGGCTCCCGGAAGCGAAGGCGCCGTGGACAAGCTCTTTGTCCAGGAGGGCCGGAAGGTCTTCCGGGAAGTGGTGCCCATGGTCTCGGAGATGATCGTGGCCCACGCCGCCGACCTCGGGATCGATCCCGCGGCCCTCAAGCGGCTGTGGTTGCACCAGGCGAACATCAACATGAACGACCTGATCGGCCGGCGGGTCCTGGGACGCGATCCGGCCCCACAGGAAAACGTCATCATCCTCGACGAGTTCGCCAACACCTCATCGGCAGGCTCGATCATCGCCTTCCACCGGGCGAGCGCCGACTTCGCTTCCGGCGAGACCGGGCTGATCTGCTCGTTTGGTGCCGGCTATTCCGCAGGGACGGTCTTCGTCCGGCGTCGCTGATCTAGCCGGGCCTGGGGGGCGGAGGGACCACCGTCACAGGGACGACGTCCGCCGGATGCGCAGCCTTCCACTCCATTGCCCGGCGCACGCGCGACCCGACGGAGGGGTGTTCGTAGAAGAGGACTTCTTCGATTGGGCCCGGGGTGGCGGCCCGGTACTCGATGGTCTTCACGAGGGCCCGGGCCAGGCCGTCAGGCTCATTGGTACGTTCCAGCGAGAACCTGTCGGCCTCCGCCTCTCCAATCCGGGTCAGCGAGGCGGTAACCGGGGTGCTGATCAGGCCCAAGCCAACCACGATGGCCACAATCACCGGGTATCCCGCCGGATCCGCCAGACCCCGGACCCCGCCGGCCCCGATCCAGCGCGCAGCGGGGGCGAAGAGACGGTCGACGGTGAACAGGGCCAGGACGGCGAGGATGGAAATCACGATGGCGTTCCGCCAACCGTGGTGCAGGACATAGTGGCCCATCTCGTGACCAACCACGGCGCGCACTTCTGCCAGGTCGGCGCCCTTGGCGAACATCACGTCGCTCATGGCGATGCGCGTGCTGCCGAAGAGACCCGCCACATTGGCGGTATAGCGGTTCGACTGGCGCGATCCGTCGTAGATGAAGATGCGGTCCGAAGGGACGCCATTGGCCTCGGCGAGGGCAACGACGGCGTCACGGACCGGTCCTGGTGGCGCGGGTTCGTATCGGTTGAAGAGCGGGGCTATGTAGACAGGCGCCACAACCATCATGACGACGGAGCCTGAGGCGATAAGGGCGGCGGACCAAAGCCACCAGGTCTTGGGCGCCCTTCGGATCAGCGCGTAGATACCGACGATGAGGGCGAGGGAAACAGGCAGCCCGATGACTGTCGCCAGGGCGCTTTCCCCGAGCCAGCCCGCAAAGGGCTGGCTCGACAGGCCATAGCTGCGCTCGCGCGCCCAGTCGGCATAGACGGACCAGGGCAGGTAAAGGAGGGCCTCAGCCACAACGGCGGCCCCCAGGACAAGGGCGCTGACCCGCAGGGGGCCGAAGCCCCGCGCTTCCAGCCTGTCCCTCAAGCGCACAAGGACGCCAGAGCGCACCAGGAGGACATAGATCGCAAGGCTGATCACAGCCGTCCACAGCAGCACCCAGTGGCCGCCCTGGGTGTAGGAAACGGCCCGGCTGTGGGCCTCGGGGCTCAGCTTGGAGAGGTAGGTCGCCGTTGCTTCTGCGGGATCAAAAGTCGCCATTTCGCCCTTTCAGACCGTCGAGATCTTGTTTCGATCCGATGACCGGTTCCCAACTATCGGAACAGGCTCCAAGCCCATATCGTTAGATCCTGTTTGGATCCGATAACCGGTTCCCACTTATCGGAACAGGATCTAGCGGTCTCGCTCCCGTTCGCCGATGGCCGCCTGGGCCGCCGCAAGCCGGGCGATCGGGGTCCGGAAGGGAGAGCAGCTTACATAGTCGAGGCCAACGGATTCGCAGAACTGGATCGAAGCGGGGTCGCCCCCATGCTCGCCGCAGATCCCAAGCTTGATGCCCGGACGCGCCGCGCGTCCGCGCTCGACGGCGATCCGGATGAGATCACCGACGCCCTCCTGGTCCAGGCTCACGAAGGGGTCCTTATCGAAGATGCCCTTCTCGAGGTAGGCCGTCAGGAAGCGCCCGGAGTCGTCCCGGCTGATGCCGAAGGTGGTCTGGGTCAGGTCATTGGTGCCGAAGGAGAAGAATTCAGCGGTCTCTGCGAGGTCTGCAGCCCGCAGGGCAGCGCGGGGCAATTCGACCATGGTCCCGACCTGGTATTCGATGACAAGGCCGCGCTCGCCCATGACCGCGCGGGCGACCCGGTCGGTAAGGGTCCTGAGGAAACGCATTTCCTCGCCCTTCGCAACCAGGGGGTGCATGATCTCCGGGATCGGAGCCGCCGTTCCGCTCTCGGCGATCTGGCAGGCGGCCTCGAAGATCGCCCGGACCTGCATCTCGTAGATCTCGGGATAGGAGATGCCGAGGCGGCAGCCACGGTGGCCCAGCATGGGGTTGGTTTCATGCAGTTCGCGCACCCGGCGCCAGAGCTTGTCGGCGTCCAGTCCCCCGGCTTCCGCGACCGCACGCACGTCCGCCTCGGTCTGGGGCAGGAACTCGTGGAGCGGGGGATCCAGAAGGCGGATGGTGACTGGCAGTCCCTCCATGATGGTGAACAGTTCGACGAAGTCGGCCCTCTGCATGGGAAGGATCTTCTCCAGCGCCGCGCGCCGTCCCGCCTCGTCGTCGGCGAGGATCATCTCGCGCACCGCCTGAATCCGGTGCTCGTCGAAGAACATGTGTTCGGTACGGCAAAGGCCGATGCCCTCGGCCCCAAACTGACGTGCCATCCGGGCGTCGAGGGGGGTCTCGGCATTGGCGCGGATGCGCAGGCGGCGGAAGACGTCCGCCCAGCCCATCAGGGTCGCAAAGTCACCGGTGAGTTCCGGCTCGATCATGTTGACAAAACCGGCCAGAACGTCACCCCGGCTGCCGTCGACCGTGATCACGTCCCCCGCCCGGATGGTTCGGCCACGGGCCTGGAACACCCCTGCAGCCTTATCGATCCGGATGTCGCCGGCACCGGAAACGCAGGGCCGGCCCATGCCCCGGGCCACCACCGCGGCGTGACTGGTCATGCCGCCGCGGGCGGTAACGATCCCCCGGGCGGCGTGCATTCCGTGGATGTCCTCCGGGCTGGTTTCTTCCCGGACGAGGATCACCGCCTCGCCTGCGCCCCCCCTTCGCTGGGCCTCGTCGGCGTCGAAGACCACCGCCCCGGTGGCGGCGCCCGGCGAGGCGGGAAGCCCACGCGCCACGACGTCGCGAGGGCTGGCCGGATCGATCGTCGGGTGAAGTAGCTGGTCAAGACTTGCGGGATCCACCCGCATCACCGCCTCTTCCCGGCTGATCAGACCCTCGGAAGCCATGTCGACGGACATCTTCAGGGCCGCCTTGGCGGTGCGCTTCCCGTTCCGGGTCTGGAGCATGTAGAGCCGCCCCTGCTCCACCGTGAACTCCACGTCCTGCATGTCCCGGTAGTGGCGCTCCAGGCGCGTCACAACGTCCCGGAACTGGACGAAAACCTCGGGAAGGGCCTCCTCCATGGAGGGTGCCCGGTCGCCCATTTCCTCGCGGGCCGCGCGGGTCAGGGCCTGGGGTGTACGGATACCCGCCACCACGTCCTCGCCCTGGGCGTTGATCAGGAACTCGCCGTACAGACGATTCTCGCCGGTGGACGGATTGCGCGTAAAGGCCACCCCGGTTGCCGAGGAGTCCCCCATGTTGCCGAACACCATGGCCTGGATATTGACTGCCGTGCCCCAGCTCTCGGGGATGTCGTGCATGCGGCGATAGAACTTGGCCCGCTCATTCATCCAGCTGGCGAAGACGGCACCAACGGCGCCCCAGAGCTGGGCCTTGGGATCCTGCGGGAAGGGCTCGCCCAGCTCCTCCTCGACCGCGGCCTTGTAGTCGGCCACGACCTTTTCCCAGTCCTCGGCGGTCAGGGCGGTATCGACGGTGACGTCGAGGCGATCCTTGTGGTTATCGAGGATTTCCTCGAACAGATGGTGATCCAGGCCAAGCACCACAGCGGAGTACATCTGGATGAAGCGCCGGTAGGAATCCAGGGCGAAGCGGCGGTTTCCGGCCAGGGCGGCCAGCCCCTCCGTGGTGGCATCGTTCAACCCAAGGTTCAGGACCGTGTCCATCATGCCGGGCATGGAAGCCCGTCCGCCGGACCGGACCGAGACCAGGAGGGGGGCGGAAGGGTCGCCAAACCGCTTTCCGGCCAGGGCTTCGACACTGGCCAGCGCCGCCTCGACCTGCGCCGCCAGGATGTCGGGATACGCACCCTCGTGCGTGTAGAAGAAGTTGCAGGCCTCGGTGGTGATGGTGAAGCCGGGAGGCACAGGCAGCCCCAGTGCGGACATCTCGGCTAGGTTGGCGCCCTTGCCGCCCAGAAGGTTGCGCATGGATGCATCACCCTCGGCTGCACCGCCGCCGAAAGCATAGACCCATTGCGTCTGAGTGGGCATGCGACCTCCCCTAGCCGTTGACCTGGCCGAAGTCCGCGACTTCAGCCATGGCAGTTCGGACCTGCGCCAGCAGCCTCAGGCGGTTGTCGCGGGCCTTCGGGTCCTCGGCATTGACCATGACCTTTTCGAAGAAGGCGTCCACCGGGCCGCGCAGCCCCGCGAGGGCCTTCATGGCACCGGCGAAGTCCTCGGCGTCGGCGAGGTCGGCGACCCGGGGTCCCGCCTCTGCGACGGCGGCGACAAGGGCGATCTCTTCCTCGGGAGCACCTGCAAGCACTTGGGCAGGACCTGAAGGAAGCGCGCCCTTCTTTTCCTCGGCCCGGAGGATGTTGGTCGCCCGGCGATAACCGGCGAGGAGGTTAGCACCATCCTCTGTGGTCAGGAGGTCCGACAGGGCCTCGACCCGGGCATTGATCCGGACCAGGTCATCGTCGCCGAGGGCGAAGACGGCGTCGACAAGGTCATGTTGCCGGCCCTGCTCGCGCATTGAGACCTTCAGGCGATCCGCGAGGAAGGCCAGGACCTCCGCGGCGACCTCGGGATAGGGACGGAAGCGGTAGAGGATTTCACCCTCGGGCGCTTCGCCGGCAGAGGCGCTGCGGTCGAAGCGGATATCAAAGTCCGCGTCGATCGCCACGACCATGGGTTCGGCCTCGAGGAGTGCGGCCTCGAACTCCTCGACATAGGTCTGGAAGACCTCCGAGTCTTCCCGGGGAAGCGGGCCCAGGTAACCGGTGGTCCTGCGGGTGGAGGCGTAGAGGGCCCGGCCCGGATCGACGAAGCAGCGGAGCGAGCGGTACCAGTCAGCGACCATCTCGCGCACAGGTGCCCGGACCTCGGATGTCAGGAGGATGCGGATGACCCCCAGGGCCGCTCGCCGCAGGGCGTAGGGGTCGCGCGAGCCGGTGGGCTTCTCGTTGATTGCAAAGAAGGCCACCAGGGTGTCCAGCTTCTCCGCCAGGGCCACCGCCATCGTAACCGGGCGGTCGGGAACCTCATCCGAGGGCCCAACGGGCTTGTAATGGTCGCGGATCGCCTCGGCGGTCACCGGGGTCAACTTCTCTTCAAGGGCGTAATAGCCGCCCATCAGCCCCTGGAGTTCAGGGAATTCGGCGACCATGCCAGTGGTCAGGTCGGCCTTGCACAGGCGGGCGGCCAGGGCGGCCTTGGCCGGGTCCGCGCCCACCCGGCCGGACAGGGCGCCGGCAAGGTGCTCGAGCCGCTCCACGCGCTCGGAGAGGGTTCCAAGCCGGGCGTGGAAGGTCACCGATTTCAGCTTTTCGAGACGGTCTTCCAGTCGGACCTTGCGATCCTCGTCCCAGAAGAAGCGGGCGTCGGAGAGGCGCGCCGAAAGCACCTTGGCGTTGCCAGAGGCGATGGTCGCGCCGCCATCCGGGGCCTGGATATTGGCGACGGTGATGAAGTGCGGCGCCAGCCTCCCGGTCTCCGGGTCCTTCACGGCAAAGTACTTCTGATGGTTCCGCATGGAGGTGCGGATCACCTCGGGCGGCAGGGCCAGGAAGTCGGGATTCATGTCGCCAAGGATCGGGACGGGCCATTCGGCGAGGCCGGCGACCTCGTCCAGCAGCCCCGTGTCCTCAACAAGTTGAAGCCCCCGGTCGGCGCAGAGGCGCCGGGCCTCATTGACGATGCGAACCTTGCGCGCCTCGGGATCCAGCGCCACGAAACGCTTCTCCAGGCCCGAACTGTAGCTGGCGAAACTGCGGACCCGGAAGGGTCGGGCCGAGCCCATGAACCTGTGACCGACTGTGAAGTCGACGGCGGGAACTCCCTCGACCTCGAACGGGACCAGGACGCCGTCGAAGAGGCAGAGAATGTGCTTGAGGGGCCGAACCCAGCGAAGGGTTCCTGTGCCCCAGGTCATGGACTTCGGCCAGGGAAAGGCCCGGACGACCTCCGGAACGATCTCGGCGATGATCTCCGGCGTCGGCCGGCCGGTAGCGCTGATCTCGGCAAACCAGACACCGTCGCGCTGGACAAGCTGGTCGCGCGTCAGGCCGGTGGAGCGAAGGAACCCCTCCAGGGCCGCCTCCGGAGCCGAGGTCCTCGGCCCCTTGCGTTCCTCCTTGCGGTCCGGCTGGGCCGCAGCCAGGCCTTCCGCCACCAGGGTCAGGCGACGCGGCCCGGCGAAGGCGCGGGTCGTGCGCGGCTCAAGCCCCGCGGCGACAAGGCGCTCCCGGACCATGCGGTCGAGATCGCGCGCCGCCTGGGCCTGCATCCGGGCAGGGATCTCCTCGGAGAAGAGTTCGATCAGCAGCTGGGCCATGTCTCAGACCTCCCCTGCGGCGGTGCTGGCCGCCTCATTGGCGACCCAAGCCTCGGCGCACATCCGGGTCAGATCGCGAATGCGGCCGATATAGCTCTGGCGCTCGGCCACCGCGATGGCTCCGCGGGCGTCCATCAGGTTGAACAGGTGGCTGGCCTTCAGCACATGGTCGTAGGCTGGCAGGACCGTCACCTGTCCCTGGGGGCCCCGTCCCTGCAGGAACCTCGGGACCTGGGCCTCCATGTCCTCGAACTGCCGCTTCAGTGTCGCCACGTCGTAGAGGTGGAAATTGGCCTCGGACTGCTGGCGTTCGTTCTCGAGGAAGACATCGCCATACGTCATGGGAAGCGGGCCATCGGGATCGTTGAAGGCCAGCTGGTCGAAGCGGTCGACGCCCTGCAGGTACATGGCCAGGCGCTCTAGCCCGTAGGTCAGCTCGCCAGCGACCGGAAAGACGTCAAGGCCCCCCACCTGCTGGAAGTACGTGTACTGGGTCACTTCCATCCCGTCGCACCAGACCTCCCAGCCCAGGCCCCAGGCACCGACCGTCGGGTTTTCCCAGTCGTCCTCGACGAAACGGATGTCGTGGAGCCGGGTATCGAGGCCAATGGCGTCCAGGCTGCCCAGGTAGAGTTCCTGGAGGTTGTCGGGGTTGGGCTTCAGGATCACCTGGTACTGGTAATAGTGCTGAAGCCGGTTGGGGTTCTCGCCATAACGACCGTCGCCCGGCCGCCGCGAGGGCTGGACGTAGGCGGCGCGCCAGGGTCGAGGGCCAAGGGCCCGCAGGACCGTTGCCGGATGCAGGGTGCCCGCCCCGACCTCCACATCGTGAGGCTGCAGGATCACGCAGCCCTGACGGCTCCAGTAGTCGTGCAGCTTCAGGATCAGGGCCTGAAAAGACAGCGGTTTTTCGGCAGGCATGGGCAGGACTTCGAAGGCGCAAAAACGAGGTCGGACCATAGGGCCCGCAGCCCCGAGCTTCAAGCGCGCCGAAGGGATTGCGGGTGGCTGGCGATCAAGACGCCGGAGGGGCGATGACCTTGCCCAGCATGTGTACGATGCCCTTCGAGGCCGCCTTGCCGGCCGGGGAGATCGGCACCCCGCGCATGTGAGGCCAAGGCGGCCTTCGCAGGCGCTCCTGCCCTGCCGCCGGGAAGCTGGCGCCCGCTTTTGAACCATCTTCGGACCTAGGGCGCCTCTTTTTTGCACTTCCGTCTTCAAGCGCCTGTTTTTTTGGCGCCCGAAACCGCATTCGGCGGGCCATCGGCCTACCGTGGCTCTGGGTCCCGCTGGTCATTCCGGCCCGGGGCCGTTCCACAAGGAACCGAGCGGGAGCGACGGGATGAAACTGATCATGGCGATCGTCAAACCCTTCAAGCTGGACGACGTGCGCGAAGCTCTCGTGTCGTCTGGCGTCGAGGGGCTCACGATCACGGAAGTCAAGGGATATGGACGCCAGAAGGGCCAGACCGAGATCTATCGGGGTGCCGAGTACCAGGTGAACTTCATCCCTAAGGTGAAGCTGGAGGCTGTCGTCGACGACGCCGCCGCTGCGGGGGCCGTCGAGGCCATCAAGGCGGCGGCCTCCACTGGCAAGATTGGCGACGGGAAGATCTTCGTCATCGACGTCGCAGACGCCGTGCGGATCCGCACCGGCGAAACCGGCGCCTCAGCGCTCTGACCCCTTCAGGAAGGAAAACAACATGAGTTGGTTGAAATCGAAGGGTCTGGCGGGGCTGTTGCTCGCCGCCACCCTGGCCGGAGCGCCTCTGGCGGCCCCGGCATTCGCACAGGACGCAGCGCCGGCCGCCACAGTGGCGACAACGGCTGAAGCGGCGCCTGCGCTGGCTGCACCGGTGGAAGCCGCTGCGCCCGCCCCAGAGCCGGCGGCGGTGGCTGCACCGACCCCCGACAAGGGCGACACCACCTGGATGCTGGTCTCCACCGTCCTGGTCCTGCTGATGATCGTGCCGGGCCTGGCCCTGTTCTACGGCGGTCTCGTCCGCCAGAAGAACATGCTGTCCATGCTGATGCAGGTGGGCGTGGTCACCGTGATCGGCATGATCGCCTGGTTGTTCTGGGGCTACAGCCTGTCCTTCTCGGACGGCGGCGGCCTGGACAAGTTCATTGGCGGCGGCGGGAGGCTCTTCCTCAAGGACGTGACGCCCGCCAGCACCGTGGCGACCTTCTCGACCGGCGTCGTCATTCCGGAACTGGTCTTCATGGCCTTCCAGATGACCTTCGCCTGCATCACCGCCGCTCTGGTCCTCGGCGGCGTCGCGGAACGCATGAAGTTTGCGGCCGTGGTGATCTTCGCCATCCTCTGGCCCCTCCTGTCCTACTATCCCCTGGCACACATGGTCTGGTGGTGGGCGGGTCCTGACGCGGTCGCAGCCGCGCCCACGGATCCGATCCAGGCGGGCCTGATCTGGGGCTTTGGTGCCCTGGACTTCGCCGGTGGCACCGTGGTGCACATCAATGCCGGCATCGCGGCCCTGATGGGGGCCTTGATCCTCGGCCCCCGCAAGGGATACGGCACCGAGCCCATGCCGCCACACTCCCTGACCCTGACAATGACGGGTGCAGGCCTGCTCTGGGTGGGGTGGTTCGGCTTCAATGCCGGCTCCAACCTTGAAGCCAACGGCTACGCCGCCCTGGCCATGGTGAACACCCTGGTGGCCACCGCAGCCGCCGGGATCTCCTGGGTCGCCACGGAATGGGTTACCCGCAAGCGCGCCAGCGCCCTCGGCCTCGCGTCGGGCCTGGTCGCCGGCCTGGTCGCAATCACCCCCGCGGCAGGCTTCGCCGGACCCGTGGGCGCCGTGATCCTCGGACTGGTCGTCTCGCCGGTCTGCGTGTTCTTCTGCTCGAAGATCAAGAACGCCCTGAAGTACGACGACAGCCTGGATGCCTTTGGTATCCACGCCATCGGCGGCATTCTCGGGGCCATCGCGACGGGCTTGCTGGTCAACCCGGCCTGGGGCGGGGCGGGCGTGGTGGACTACACCACCTGCGGCCTCGACGGCGATGTCTCGACCTGTGACACGGCGGCCTACGTCCTTTCCACCCAGGTCATGGCCCAGGTGAAGGCGGTCCTCGTGTCGGTCGGCTGGTCGGCAGCCGCGAGCAGCATCGTGTTCTTCGCCATCAAGTACACGGTGGGCCTGAGGTCCTCCCTGGAAAGCGAAGAAGAAGGGCTCGACATCTCCGAGTTCGGAGAGCGCGCCTACCACTCCTGATCCTCTCCCAAGGCGTGGCGGAGCGGGGGCCCCTCGGGGTCCCCGTTTTCGTTTGGGAGACACCTCAGGCAGGAGCGTCCGGCAGACCTCCGAGGCTGCAGGCGCGAACCCACCAGTCGGGATGGGTCCGGCGGAGATCTACCGCCAGCCGGCGGGCGGAACCCGGGTCGTCGCAGAGCGCGAAACAGGTCGCGCCCGAACCCGACAGCCTGGCCAGGCGGGCCTCCGGGGCGGCCCTCAGGCGCTCCAACACGTCCCCAACAACCGGCGCAACGGCGATTGCCGGCGCTTCGAGGTCGTTACGCAGATCACCGAGCCAAAA